>CASEHR010000027.1 GCA_949287785.1 uncultured Bacillota bacterium
AGAATACGGATCATATCCTTGGGCTCATGATCTGAATGAAGATGGTCTATATATAGACATCCATAAGATCTTAAACGGATTTGAAGATACTACGATCTTATATGATGATATCGGGCATTTCTATGGTGAAGATGAAAAGTGCAGCACTGATATCCAAGTCATAAATGGCATACGTTATAAAGACTCTTATTTAAAAGATGTCTTAAGCGGAAACATCACTTCTTTGACCAAAAGGGAAAGTGATCCAATTATGTCACGTCTTTATAAAGCAGTAATAAGCTCAGACGATGACCGTTTTGTTTACATCACGATCACACTGGAAGGTCATGAAGATGGAACAGCCATCTATCTATCTTATGAGACGATCGATACAGATTCAAATGAAGATGATCTGCCGATCATTGTCGCAGCATATAAAAGCAGTACGATAATAGTATCATAAGTCTTATTCTTTTTTGATGATCAGACTTGCTGTATCAGGATCTATGACTATTGACGATGTGTATATCCCCGATGGTTCTTCAGATAATCTTTGATCGACAGGACAGCACCGATGACGATAACGACGATCCCCAATCCAATAAAGATCTTCGGTACTATATGAAAGATCGCAAATTGATCAAACAGTTCACCGGTAAAGGGATCGTATCCGAAATCCCTGAACATAAAATGACCTACGACCCCAAATAAAGTCATCGCTATTCCATAAATAATAACGACATAACCGACCTTGCGCCAGTGCTTTTTGACGATCCCGGCCGAATAGTTGATCGCTTCGACGATCTCATTGTCGTCTCTGACTGCCTTTTCATTATCAAGCAGCTCATCAACACTGACTTCAAATACCCGGGACAGCTCTTTAAGGTTGTTGATGTCGGGTAATACTGTGCCGTTTTCCCATTTAGAGACGGTCTGTCTTGAGACATTTACTCTGTTGGCCAGCTCTTCCTGTGTCATCTGTCTTTTCTTTCTAAGCTCGATGATCTTTTTACTGATCTCCATATCATTACCTCCGTATCAATTATATTATTTAATGCAAAAGCAATATATAGAAAATGGTTTGAAGTCATGTCAACAAATGTTTACATAACGGTGTATCTATAAAAAACGGTGTCTTCTGATACACCGTTTATCATTCTATAGTTTATTTACAAACAAGCATCTGATGGCATTAAGGACTGCCAATATCATTACTCCGACATCAGCGAATACCGCAAGCCACATATTCGCAATACCTAAAGCTACCAATATCAGAGTCATGATCTTGATGAAGATCGAGAAGATGATGTTCTGATAGACGATCCGCAGACATTTTTTCGATATTCTGATCGCTTTGGCGATCTTAAGCGGATCATCATCCATCAGGACGATGTCAGCAGCTTCGATCGCAGCATCCGATCCCATCGCACCCATAGCGATACCGATATCGGCACGGCTCAGCACCGGTGCATCATTGATCCCGTCACCGACAAAGGCCAATTTACCTTTTTTGTTTTGGGCCAGCAGATATTCGACCTTGGTGACTTTATCCTGAGGCAATAATTCACTGTAATACTCATCGATCTTAAGATCGTGTGCTACTTTAGCGGCAACCTTTTCTTTGTCACCGGTAAGCATGACGGTCTTGGTGATATGCGCATCCTTCAAAGCCGCAATCGCTTTGCCGGCGTTTGGTTTTTCGATGTCGGCGATGACGATATGACCTTCATATACATTGTCGATCGCAATATGGACGATAGTACCGATACTGTGACAGTCTTTATAGTCGATCGCAAAGCGTTTCATCAGTTTATCATTGCCGGCAAGCACGATCCTTCCATCAACTGTTGCGACCACACCTTCACCGCTGATCTCTTCGATATCCCTGACCTTTGTCGTATCGATCTGCTTGCCATAGGCTTCGCGGATCGAACGGCTGATCGGGTGACCGGAGGCACTTTCGGCATACGCCGCATAATATAAGAGTTCCTCACGGGCTTTTTTATTATGATGGATCGCCACCACCTCAAAGACACCTTTGGTCAATGTACCAGTCTTATCAAAGACGACGACATCGGTCTTTGACAGAGTCTCAAGAAAGTTTGAACCCTTGATGAGGATGCCTTCTCTGGAAGCGCCGCCGATCCCGGCAAAGAAAGATAGGGGGATACTGATGACCAATGCGCATGGACAACTCGCAACCAAAAACGACAGTGCGCGGTAGATCCATGTGTATACTTCAGGATCATTGCCGAAAGCATATGAGATCATCGGTGGAACGATCGCTAAAGCTAAAGCGGCGATACAGACGATCGGAGTATAGTATCTTGCGAATTTAGCGATAAAATCTTCCGATCTGGCTTTACGGTTTGATGCATTTTCGACAAGATCAAGGATCCTTGAGACTGTCGATTCACCAAAGAGTCTGGTCGTTTTGATCTTTAGCACACCGGTCATATTGATACAACCGCTGATGATCTCATCGTCGATACTGACGTCTTTGGGCAGTGATTCACCGGTCAAAGCTGCTGTATCGAGTGATGAGTGTCCTTCGATGACGATCCCGTCGATAGGTACTTTCTCACCGGGTCTTACGATAATGATATCGCCGATCATGACTTCATCCGGGTCGACCTGTTTTATTTGGCCGTCAGCTTCGATGTTGGCATGATCAGGGCGGATGTCCATCAACTCAGTGATGTTTTTACGGCTTCTGTTGACTGCATAGCTCTGAAACCATTCACCGACCTGATAAAAAAGCATGACAGCGATCGCTTCCATATAATCGCCATTTTCAGCGACCGCCAGGATCAGCGCACCTAAAGATGCCACGACCATCAGAAAATTCTCATCGAATACCTGTCCGTTTCTGATCCCTTTATAAGCCTTATATACGATGTCATTACCGATGATATAGTAAATGACCAGGTACACAACCAATCTCAACCATCGGTTATCACCGAAAAATGCGAAGATCCTGACCCCGATAGTCTGCACCACCAGCAAGATCACCGTGGCGACAAAGATCCTTTGCAGGTTCTTCTTTTGTTTTCTGGTCATCGTTTCATTCCTTTTTCCGATCTTAAACAAGAAAAGACAAGCGAAGATGATAATGACCAGTAAGCCGTCAATAATAAGATCCTGGATCATAGATAGATCTCACAATCGGATTCGACTTTCTTGCAGGCAGCTAAGACTTTTTTCATGACTTCTTTATTATTCTGACCATCTTCAAATTCGACGATCATCTTCTGCGTCATGAAATTGACGACCGCATCTTTGACGCCGGCGGTCTTTTTTGCGGCTGCCTCCATTTTACCGGCACAGTTGGCGCAGTCTACTTCGATCTCGTAAGTCTTTTTCATATATTCATCCTCCGTCTATCTTCATTATATGAATATATGTGCATATGTCAAGATGATAATATGAATTTTGTATTTTTGTCGCTTTATTATATAATTAAGACATGAATAAGGCGTTTAAACCGTTAAATGAAAAAGCTGATCTAGTCAAAGAAAAACTCATGAGCGACGATCTGATCGATGATACGACGATGTTTTTTAAGACGATGGGCGACAATACCCGTCTCAATATCCTGATATCATTAAATCACAATGAATTCTGTGTCAATGATCTGACTTATATATTAGGTCTTTCCCAATCAGCGATATCTCATGCCTTACAGGCTCTGAAAGCCCAAAAACTCGTTAAATCAAGAAGAGAAGGGAAGATAATCTATTACTCTCTGGATGATGATCATGTGACGACTATTTTGGATATGGCTTTAGAACATATCAAAGAGCGATGATAAGATACAAATAATATACCTGATGATGCAATGATCCCCCGGCGCATGACCGGGGGATCTCTATTGATGGATGTCCTAAGACAGAATATTACCTTCTAAATGCAAAGAATAGATTCCAAAGATCTGCTTTTTTAGATCACAGATCATCTTCGATCGCTCCGCTTTTCGCATAAGCGCTGGATCTGGCTTCAAAGAAATCAGTCTTGATGAGATTGGCATTAGAATACATCGATACCCAGGCCATAGTCGGCGGTTCTGTATCATAGCCTTCATAAATACTGCCAAAGCCGAGGGAATTGCTTCTGAGATTGCCAAGGTATCGGATGTAATCCCTAACCATATCGATCGTCAATCCTTCAATGTCATTGCCGATGACATATTCTCCCCATTTGATCTCTTCTTCGACACCTTGTCGGATCATATCCTTATATTCTGCTTTGAGCTCTTCGGTGAACAATTCCGGTTCTTCTTTCTGCAGTTCAAGGATGATCGAACGGAATAACCAGAGATGGGTATTCTCGTCACGGTTGATATAGCGGATATTCTGAACCGAACCCGGCATCTTGCCCATCCTTCCCAAGTTGTAGAAAAACATGAAACCGCTGTAGAAGTAAACGCCCTCTAAGATATAATTGGCCATCATCGTCCGCATCAGGTGATGGGCATCAGGCGACCTCTTGAAGTCATTGTAAAGATCACCGATAAATTTGTTTCTCGCCAATAATCTCGGATCGTTCTTCCATTGATAAAGGATGTCGTTTCTCTCTTCCGGTGAGCAGATCGTATCGAGCATGTAGCTGTAGCTTTGCGAATGGATCGCTTCCTGATAAGCCTGGATCGTCAGACAGAGATTTACTTCATTAGCCGTGATATAATCGCCGACATTGGGCAGGTTGGCCGTCTGGATCGAATCTAAGAAGATGAGAAAAGACAATGTCTTGTCATAGGCGGTCTTCTCCGCCTTTGCTAGATGACGATAATCTTTGACATCCTGATTCATATTGATCTCTTCCGGGATCCAGAAATTATTCATCGCCTGCCGATACCAATCAGAGACCCAGGTGTACTTCATATTGTTGAAGTCATTCAGGTTAGTGGTATTGCCGTTGATCATCCTTCTTTTGGATAATTCGATATCGCCGTTTTCATTGAACAGACCTTTTTCTTTAAGTTCCATGTTTCCTCCTATGATGCGCATGATTCACACTCTTCTACTTCGAGCGATTTGCTTCTGACATAGTATATCGTCTTGACCCCACACTCATACGCTTTGATATAAAGATTCAATATCTGACGCATGGTATAGTCATTGGTGACATACAGGTTGACTGATTGTGCCTGGTCGATATGTCTTTGCCGGATACCGGCAGCTTTGACAACATAATTCTGATCGATCAGGTGGGCATTTTTATATAACCAGAATGTCTCGGCATCAAGATCCGGGGCGACCCGGGCGATCATGCTGCCTTTTTTCTCTTCAAAGAAGAACTTGTTCATAATGGGGTCGACACCGGCAGTCGTGCCGGCGATGATCGATGTTGAACTGGTCGGCGCAACAGCCAATAGATAACTGTTTCTAAGACCTGAATCATGGACTCTTTTCGCCAAATCCTTCCATTCTTCGCTTGCATAATCGCGCTTGATGAAGTATGCTCCCGTATCCCAGTCACTGCCTTTGAAATACTCATAAGCACCTTTTTCTTCCGCTAATTCGACACTGGCTTCGATCACATGATAATTGATCCTTTCAAAGATCTTATCGACAAACGCAAAGTGCTCTTCACTTTCAAAACTGATCCCATTTTTCACGAGCATATGATGATAGCCACTGACCCCAAGACCGATAGGACGGTATTTCTGATTGGTTATCTTCGCAAAGTCGATCGGATAGTAATTGAGATCGATCACATTATCTAATGTTCTGACGATCGTCCTTATGATCTCTTTGAGGTGTTTATCATCATTGACATCGATATTGCCTAAAGAAAGGCTAGCCAGATTACAGACGACAAATTCACCCGGTTTATATCTTTCAACGATCACTTCATCACCATCTTCTGTCTCGATCGTCGTTTCTTCGATCCTGAAAGGGCTCATGTTTTGGGCGATCTCAGTACATAGATTGCTGCAGTATATGACTCCTTTGTGACCGTTGGGATTAGCACGATTGACGATGTCACGGTTGAAGGTAAACGGGGTACCTGTCTCCACTTGCGATCTGATCACAAGTCTTACTAGATCTCTTAAGACGATGCTGCGCTTTTCGATCCTGTCATCGTTTACGCAATCATAATAGCGCTTTTCCCATTCTTCACCATAGTAATCCTCTAAATGATAGCCTTTGACCTTGTAGATCTCATGCGGACACATGAGATACCAGATTGCTCCGAGATCTTCTTTAGCCATCTTCCAGAAGAGATCCGGATAACAGACAGCCGGAAATACATCGTGTGCTTTCATCCTGTCATCACCGTTATTGGTACGCAGATTCAGAAACTCCGGCAGATCTTTGTGCCATGCATCGAGATAGACTGCGACCGCACCGGCTCTGACACCAAGCTGGTCGACCGCGACCGCTGTATCGTTGACTAACTTGATCCATCTGATAACACCGCCGGCTGCTCCCTTGAATCCGCGGATATCGCTGCCGTTAGCTCTGACCTTGCCAAAGTACAGACCCATACCACCGCCGTATTTCGAAACCATCGCAAAATTATCGATACTTTTGTAGATGTTCTTTAAAGTATCATCGACTGTATCGATAAAACATGATGATAACTGATGATATGGCTTTCTGGCATTGGCCATCGTCGGTGTCGCCATCGTCACTTCAAGTCTTGATAAGATATCATAGAGATCTTTAACTCTCGCCATCTTATCTTTTTCTTTCATCATCAGATGCAGAGCGATCCCTAAAAACATCTCCTGCGGTGTCTCTAAAATATGATGATCATGATCGATCAAGAGATATCTTTTAGCCACAAGATCCAAGCCGCTGTAAGTGAACAGATGATCACGACTATCATCGATAAAAGTATATGCTTTATCTAATTCTTCTTGGGTATAATATTCCAAGATATATCGACCATAATATCCTTCATCACTCAAGTATCTGACCTTATCATGGAAGCTATGAATACCTAATGTCTGCATCCTTGCATCTATTTCATCATGCAGATCATAACTCAAAAAATAAGCAGCGATATATTCCCACTTAGGACTCTCTTTCGATATCAGCTCAACACAAGCCTTGATAAGCATCTTCATCCTGGTATGCTTATCCATGTCATCTTTGATAAAGGCCTTGAATTTAACTAACAATTCCCTCAGATCATAATCCAAAAAAGTTCTTTCAATATCCAACATGACTCCTTTAAGATCATGATTTTGGACAAGATCCAAGATCTCCCTTATAACTTCCCGATCCTGTGTCCTTTTTTGTCTGTAGATGATGTAGTTTTTAGCTACTTGATAATAACGCATCTCCATGAGACCTTCTTCGACAAGATCCTGGATCTTTTCTACCTGTCTTAAAGATGCATCATCAAATAATCTATCTTCGACCTTTTTGGTGATCTTTGCGATCGCTTCTTCATCGATCTTTTCAGCTGTGTTTATAAAAGCTTTCGTGATCGCATTTACGATCTTTGATCGATCATATATCTCGATCTTACCATCTCTTTTGATAATATCCATATTCATACCTCGAGGGTTATTTTAAATAAAGACAGCACCAAAAAACAACCATAACGACCATCAATAATTAATGATCGATATATTAGTGATGTAGTTCGTATTCTTGTGTATCTGTGACCTTTGATGCATCAGGATCTTCATTCCCTAAATACAGGGTATATACCGTTACCATCGTATGATCATCATTATATTCATACTTTGTATAATGATCAGGATCTAATAGATCATCTGATCTTATAAGATAGCCATTATCGTCATAAGTATATACACGCTCATAACTGCCAAACGCAAAGGGTGATGGATCAGGATTTATGAATGTCTCTTTATAAAGACGCCCTTCATTATCGTATTCGAAGTTTAAGATAGCCGATATCTCATCGTTGAAGTAATCAGTCTTAGCTATGATCTTGCCTTCATCATCATATTCACTGATAGTCTTACTGGTTCTGGCTTCTGTATCAAACTCTGGATCCGCGACAAAGTCATTGTATTCCTCAACGCTTTCCGGTATCCCGTTTTCGTGCCTTGTGACAGTAACTTTAGTAACCCCTGATGTGTTTGTTTTGGTATAGCTTTGGATATGACCATTATCATCATATTCATAGATGATATTATAAGATTGATCACCATTATCATATATTTCTTCGATCAGTTTACCGTTTTGATAATGATCAGTCAGTCCATCATCACTTACATAATACACATCATCTCCATCGTATCGGACACTGTAATGATTCTCTTTCAGATCAGCAAAGTCTCTGCTAGATGTATCGTATGTATAATGAAAAATATCCACTATCATATCATCTTCTAACAGATATATCGTATAGTTGCTTTTCTTATATAGCTTCTCATCATTAAAGGATAGATCATCATCGACATCTGTACCTATTCTGTCTATACTGACTTTATCTGTCTTGCCTTGATAAAAATCGACATTTCTTTGATACGTCTGATCCGTTTGATCGATATCATAATCGATCATGATATGCTTACAAAAAGCACCATTTGTATCCAAGACATCATAGCCATCCCTGAGATCTTCGATCAGTTCTTTTGTCTTTTGACCATCTGTATTATCAAGAGCCTTATCTATCACTCTTATAGCTTCAAAGTATTCATTATTTATGACATATGCGTTGAATAGATCGACATATAGATCTTCATCAGTTTTATCTTCTTTAAGCTCATCATTCAATCTGTCGATCGTCTCTATTGCATTATAACTAACGTTTTCTATCTTTTGATCACAAGATATCAAAAGCAGTGAGATAAGTATTAGCACTGATATTTTTTTCATTCTGGTCCCCTTAAAGATTATTAAAAATCACCTAAATTATTAGATACTGATCATACCTAAGCTGAATCACGATATAATCGACAAATATACCGCTCCGTCGCCGTTTTTGAATCTATGAGGATTAAAATTGATCATGATAATATTCCTTATTCGCATTCTATCACTTTTTTGATTGCAGACGATGATATATCTGACGATTCGCGTATTAATGCTTTGCGATCAGCTATTTTAACTTACGATTTTTGAAGAATAATAAAGTATATTATGTTTCATCGATATGACAATTTTCTGACAAATGATAAATACTTAATGTTTATTATCCAGCGATTAAAAAACACAGATATATATCGTATCGGATCATATATCTGTGCGTTTTCTTTAGTTTATCGACTGAATGATATTGATGTCTTCATCGCCTGGAATATAACTGATGTTGATGGTATCACCGGTCTTGATAAAGCCTAATACATCTTCATTTGTACTATCGACAGTTGCTTTGAATCTGCTTCCGGAATCGGTTGTGATATAGACTTTAGTCGATCCATCATAGGTCATGATCCGGATGTCAGCGATCATTATATCTTCTGTGATCAGAGAATCACTTCCTTCGATATCAATGCCGGTATCGGCAATGAACTTGCGTTTCAAAGCATCTAGTCCTTCATCGATCGTTACAGATGCAACTTTTTGATAGTCTGTCGCATCGACCATCGCATACATCTTGATAAGCCCGGCTTCATCCTTTAAAGACATGAGATAGACCGGATTACCACCGATATTGACAAGCAGAGGGAATGTCGATGTATAACCAAAATCGGATACATGACCTTCTGCTGAACGCATCGCACTTACTTCATCAGCCCCTGGCGATGATATCTCAAAGGCTTCATGTGTTCTCAGATTGACCATCGCAAAACCTAAGTTGGCACTGTCACTATTAACACTGGTCAAACCTGTATAAGCATAGATATCACCGTCTTTTTCTAAATAATTATAACCTTCACTTGGCAGATACACGTTTTTCTGGCCAAAGATGGAATTGAGGTAACCGTCTTGTAAAGAACCATAATCACTAAGCTCTTCCATGACTAATGCTTCAGGATAGATGCGGTCGACCCAGGTCGGTGCATCAAGCGGATCATCGTATTTTATCGAATCGCCGGTTATCGGATCGAATAGAACGACACCGGTGACGCTTTTTTTCGTCTCGGTACCTTTATAGGTATAAGTCGTACATACATACCACGGATGACCTTCTTCATCGATCTCAAAAGAAGGGGAGCCGAAGATCGTCATCGGATAGGTCATCTGTAATTTACGCATCAGGTTTTCATTGAACATCGCCGATGGTACATAACGCATCCCATCAAGCCCAAGATCGCTCAGTTTGACAAGTTCAGCTTCACCGGTCGTGCTGTTGACTAAGATATAAGCGGGTATGCCTTTATCACGATTCATGAAATACTTTAATACATCAGCATATTCAAGTGGTGTTACCCTGTATACACTGTCTTTATATGAGATCTGAGTATATTCATCGGAGACATTGAACTGCGATACCAGTTCCGGCATCTGACCCATGACCCGATCACCCAATACCTCACTCGATGCACGGTCGATGATCGCAGTCTTGGTAAAATCGACTTCGTCGATCGTGTCAAAACTGACATTCTCTACCGTTATTCTGCTTGCGTATTCTTTTGCATTGAAGATCCTTGATGTCACTAACATACTGCCAAACATAAACACTAAACAGATAGCGACAAGACCACTGATGATCTTATACAGGTTCTTTGTCGTCTTTGGTTT
>CASEHR010000028.1 GCA_949287785.1 uncultured Bacillota bacterium
CCTGTCAGGGTATTTTTGTCAACTTTGAAAATGTTCTGAGGACTTCAAGACGTAAGTTGCCGTTTGGCATCGGTCAGATCGGCAAATCCTTCCGTAACGAGATCACTCCGGGCAATTTTATCTTCCGGACCAGAGAATTCGAACAGATGGAACTCGAGTTTTTCTATGATCCGAAGGATACACAAGACTGGTATAACTATTGGAAGAATATCTGCATCGATTTTGTCAAAAGGTTGGGGATCAGAGAAGCCAATCTGCGTTTTCGTGAACACGATAAAGAGGAACTGTCTTTCTATTCGAGGGCAACATGTGATATCGAATACGCCTTCCCATTCACTGATTGGGGTGAGGTCTGGGGAATCGCTGACCGGACTGATTACGACCTGAAACGTCATGAAGAATACAGTGGTAAAGACATGTCATATCTTGATCCAAATACCGGTGAGCGTTTTATTCCTTATGTTATTGAGCCAAGTGTCGGTGTGGAGAGGATCTTGCTGATGTGCGTATGTGATGCCTATGAGAAAGAGGCTCTGGATAATGATGAACGGATCGTCATGCATCTTCATCCGGCGATCGCACCGATCAAGGCTTCTGTCCTTCCGCTCAGCAAAAAACTCAAAGAGGGAGCTATGGCGATCTACAAGGATCTCGCTGAAGAGTTCCGTGTTGAATACGATGAAGCCGGATCGATCGGCAAACGATATCGTCGGGCAGACATGATCGGTACACCGCTTTGTATCACTTATGACTTTGACAGCGTGGAAGACGGATGTGTCACTGTCAGAAATCGTGATACGATGGAACAGATCCGCATGCCGATCGGTGAATTGAAGAACTATATTCGTAAACAGATCGAATTTTAATGAGGTTAGATGATAAATTGATCGAAGATATTCGTGAAAGCGCGAGTATCAGTCAGGTGATCGGTCAATTCATCCCGATCACCAAGAAAGGACGTAACTATGTGGCGGTATGTCCTTTTCATGATGATCATAATCCATCACTATCGATCAATGAGGAAAAGAAGATCTATAAATGTTTTGTCTGTGGTAAAGGCGGTAACGTCTTCAATTTTGTCAGGGATTTTACCAAGTGTTCGTTTCCGGAAGCTGTTGCCAAGGTTGCTGAGATCATCGGTAAACCTATTGATATCGGCAGCTATCAGAAACCGAAGGTCGTCTCAAAGTATCAGAAGTACTACGATCTGATGCAGGATGCGATCAATTTCACCAGCTATGCGCTGAATACCTATGCCGGTGAATCAGCTAAGGACTACTTATTGAAAAGAGGTCTGGATAAAGATGTCACCGAGTATTTCGGTATCGGTTATGATCCGAAAGGTGATACGCTTTACCGCTATCTTAAAGGCAAAGGTTATACCGATGACCTTATCGAAGCCTGTGGTGTGGCCAGGATTTCCGATTATGGCTATCACGATATCTTTCAAAATCGGGTCACCTTTCCGATCCACAATCTGAGCGGCGATCCGATCGCTTTCAGCGCAAGAGCGTTAGATACTTCTCAGGTCGCTAAATACATTAATACGGCTGAGACTGTTATCTATCATAAAGGTGATGTGATATACAATTACCATCGGGCTAAAGAAGAGGCTAAGCGAGCTGATCGCATCATCATCTGTGAAGGTGTGATGGATGTCATCGCTTTAAAAAGAGCGGGTATCAGCAATGCTGTGGCAACCTTAGGTACATCATGTACCAAAACACAACTTGCACATATCGCCAAGTTAAGTACACATATGGTCTTCTTTTACGATGGTGATGATGCAGGGCGTAAAGCGACGATGCGTGCTGTTGAAATGGGGCTTATGATGGGATATGAGCCGTATGTTATCGTCAATAACACCGATAAGGATCCGGATGAGATCATAAACGAAGGCAAAGCTAAAGATCTGAGAGACATGGTTTCAAAAGAGATCATGGGGATCGAATATGCTTTTGAATACTATGGTGATCTGTATCCTTTCCACAGCTATCAAAACCGTAAGAGCTACGCCCGTCACTTGACGAAGCTTATCGCCTGTATCAAAGATGATTATGATCGTGATAACTTTTACCATGAGCTTAAAAGCCGGACGGGCTTGCCGCTTGAGAGTGAAAAGATCATCAAAAAAGAGTATAATACTCCAGTACGGGAAGTACGTCCTACAGAGGTGCTCGACGGGCTGACTAAAGCCGAATACACGATCTTAAAGGGGATGATGGATTCAAAAGCCGCTGTCGACATATATCGCAAGGAACTCGGTTTTCTGTACAACGATATATCGACCAAGATCGCCGATATCGTCATCGATTCCTATCGAAGAGATGGCGACTTCGATGTTGCGCGGACTTTGGATAAACTTGATGATCGCAATATCGCCGATACGATGATCAGGATCAGTATGGGTGAGGAGATAAGCGATGAATTTGATGAGGAGATCTTTCGCGGTGCGATCGAAAGGATCAAACTGGAGATCAAAATGGCACGATTGAAGGATCTGAAGGATAAGATCGTTAAAAAGAAATTCGCGAGCGATGATGAATCTGATAAATATCTGAAAGAGTATAACGATCTGCTCAAAGAGATAGGAGGTAAGAAAAATGGCTGAGATAAACCTGAAGAAGCTGAAGACGATCGAAGATCTCAAGGAGGAGATCAAACGGGTCTACGATGAAGACGGCACTATCAGACAGAAAGATGTTATTGAGGCGTTAGATCATTTCGATACCGAAGACAGTGATATCGATGATTTTTATGAATGGCTTCAGGATGAAGGCATCAGCTTCGATTCGGAAGTCAGTGAAGAAGTAGCTGATTTTGAAGAGATGGAAGATACTGATACCGATTTCGATGATGAAGGTCTTGAAGAAGATATTGAAAATGATACCGAAGGTGATGTCGAATCAGTCTACTCGACGATGACCAGCGATGAGATGAACCATTCCAAGGTAACCGATCCGGTCCAGATGTATCTCAAAGAGATCGGACGGGTAAAACTGTTGACTGCTGATGAAGAGATCGAGATCGCCAAGCGGATCGAAAATGGTGATGAAGAAGCGAAGAAGACGCTGATATCAGCCAACCTGCGCCTGGTCGTTTCGATCGCCAAGAAATACACATCGAAAGGGATGCTCTTTCTCGATCTGATCCAGGAAGGCAACATGGGTCTTATCAAAGCGGTCGAAAAATTCGATTATCGCAAAGGTTTCAAGTTTTCGACTTATGCCACCTGGTGGATCAGACAAGCTATTACAAGAGCGATCGCCGACCAGGCAAGGACGATCAGAATACCGGTCCATATGGTCGAGACCATCAATAAGATGACTAGGATCCAAAGACAGCTCGTTCAGGAATTGGGCAGAGATCCGACCGCCGAAGAGATCGCCGAACATATGGAAGGTGTCGATGCCGACAAGGTCAGACAGATCCAGAAGATCGCCCTTGATCCGGTATCGCTGGAAACGCCGATCGGTGAAGAAGACGATTCTCACCTTGGCGATTTCGTCGAAGATAAGGACGCCATGTCACCTGATCAATATGCCAACAATCAGCTTCTGCGTGATGAGATCGATGCGGTTTTGAAGACTTTGACCGATCGGGAAGAGAAGGTCTTGCGTTTGCGCTTCGGCCTTGAAGACGGCCGAACTAGGACACTAGAAGAAGTCGGTAAGGAATTCGATGTCACGCGTGAAAGGATCCGTCAGATCGAGGCTAAGGCTTTGCGGAAACTGAAGAATCCAACAAAATCCAAGCGGTTGAAAGAGTTTATCGGTGAAAGAGACTGATGCGCTTATCAAAACGTCTTAAAAGGATAGCGGCAAAAGTTGAGCATGATGCGATCGTCTATGATGTCGGTTGTGATCATGCCCTTTTATCATGTTATCTGGTCAAGGAGAATATAGCGAAAAAGGTCTATGCCGGCGACAATAAAGCAGGACCTTTGAGATCAGCTGCAGCTAATATCGAAGCATCAGGCCTCAAAGATAAGGTCATTCCGATCCTCGCTGACGGTTTGAAAAAAGCCCCGGAGGATGTCGATACAGTCATCATCGCCGGTATGGGTTTCAATACATTGAAGTCGATTTTAGATGAGACTGATGTCAGAAGATTTAAACGTTTCATCGTTCAGATCAACCATCAGGTAAGTGAATTGCGGGCTTATATCAGCGATCATGGTTATCGCATCATCGATGAAGAGGTCGTCTTTGACGGTTTTTACTATGAGATCATTGTCTTTGATCCGACTGATGGCGAAAAGCTCAGTGATCTTGAAATAGCTTATGGTCCGATATTACTCGCAAGAAAAGATGAGGTCTTTATCGATTATTTGAAGGATCGGAAGCGAAAACTGGCGAATATCCTCAAGAATCATGACGATACAGCTATCAAAGAAGAGATCGAAAAGATCCGCAAGATCATCGAATAAAAAAAGATCTTACATCATGGTGATGTAAGATCTTTTAGTTCATAGCGTTGATCGCTTTTTGAAGCCGTGATTTCTCGCGAGCTACATAATTCTTGTGTTTAAGATTATGGCTGCTGGCTCTGTCTAACAGGGCGTTGCATTCATTATATGCCTTAACAGCCTCTTCCTTATTGCCAGCTTCAACTAGAGTCAAGACTTTCTTGATCGAAGTCTTCAGACGGCTTCTGTCAGAAGTGTTCTGTAAGTTCTTCTTCGCATTAGTCAAAGCTCTTTTTTTCTGTGACTTAATATTGGCCATAGCTCCTCCTTTTCTTTGTGCCTATAGATTATAGCATAATTACCACGAATATTTACAATAGTTTTTATACGATGTGCTATAATACGATAGTTATGAAGAAAAGTCGTATCGTATTCATGGGCACACCATTATTTGCCGCCCATATCTTAAATGGACTGTTGGATGACGGTTATGATATCGTCGGTGTTGTCACGCAGCCCGACAAAGCTGTTGGCAGAAAGAAGATCATGACACCTAGTCCGGTCAAGGAAGTTGCTTTAAGTCATGGCATAAAGGTTTTTCAACCGGTCAGGATCCGCAAGGAATATGAGGATATCCTCGCTTTGGATCCCGAATTGATCCTAGTTTGTGCCTATGGCCAGATCATTCCGAAAGCGGTATTGGAATATCCGAAATACGGCTGTGTCAATACGCATGGGTCGCTTTTACCTGCATATCGCGGCGGAGCGCCGATCCAAAGGGCGATCATAAATGGTGATGATGTCACCGGTATTACCCTTATGTATATGTCGGAAAAAATGGACGAAGGAGATATGCTCTATAAGGAAGCGATCAGGATCGAAAACGATGACACCAATACGACCATGTTTGCCAAGATGAGCGAATTGGCTTTAAAGATGTTGCGGGAACATCTGGATGATATAATCGGCGGAAATGTCGTACCAGTTCCACAGGATCACGATAAAGCGACTTACGCCTGGAATCTCAAAAAGGAAGACGAGTATATCGAATTTGACGATGACGTCAAGAGAGTCTATGACCACATCCGTGGTCTTTTGGATGATCCCGGTGCATATGCGATCATCGATGATAAAAAGTATAAATTTCATAAGGTGCGTTATACCGAAAATGTATCAGCAGAGCCCGGTGTAGTTGTCGGACTTGAGGATAATGCGCTGGCTGTCGCGTGTCAAAACGGTACGATCTTAGTCGACGTCATCCAAAGTGAAGGCAGAAAAGCGATGAGTGCCCGGGAATTCTACAATGGTTCAGGCAAGAGTCTGGTAGGGAAGCGATTTAAATGTCAGTCAGAAGAATAGTCATCGATGCGCTGTTTATTGCGATCGTTGCGATCGTAACCGCTTTGATAGCGATCCCGATCGGTGCCTATGGTTATATCAATCTGAGCGATGCTTTGATCATGTGTTTAAGTGTTTATCTGGTACCTTTCGATCTGTTTGTCGTCGGTGCGCTCGGTGCATGTATCGCTGATCTAGCTTTGGGTTATGCACAATATGCGATCTTTACTTTTTTGATCAAAGGTATCGAAGCGCTGATCATCAGCCATATCTTCAAAAACCATCGCCCGATCGCTTTTATGTCAGGTGCAGTCTGGATGCTTGTGGGATATGGTCTTACCGATACTTTATTGGGTGGAGATATCTCGCTTTTTTTCGCTTCAGTCATTGCCAACCTTCCTCAGGCGATCATCTCGTTTATCATCGCCAGTGTCTTTTATATTCCTCTTAAACGAGTCTTGAAAGGGAGTGAACATGGATCAGAAACACATTAGAAACTTTTCGATCATCGCCCATATCGATCATGGTAAATCGACTTTAGCCGACCGGATCTTAGAGATGACTGATACAGTCTCAAAACGTGAAATGCAAGATCAGATCCTGGACTCTTTGGACCTTGAAAGGGAAAGGGGGATCACGATCAAACTGAATGCGGTCGAGTTAAGTTATAAGGCTTTGGATGGTGATGAATATATCTTCCACCTTATCGATACGCCGGGACATGTTGATTTCTCATACGAAGTATCAAGATCTTTGGCAGCGTGTGATGGGGCGATCCTGGTCGTTGACGCAACGCAGGGGATCGAAGCCCAGACCTTAGCCAATGTCTATCTGGCTCTGGATAATGATTTAGAGATCTTGCCGGTTATCAATAAGATCGATCTGCCTAATGCCGATATCGACCGGGTCAAAAAGGAGATCGAGGATGTCATCGGGCTCGATTGCAGTGATATACCTTTGATCAGCGCTAAAACAGGTGAAGGCGTGAAAGATGTCTTAGAAGGCATCGTCAACAGATTGCCGGCGCCTAAGGGTGATAAAGATGCGCCGCTCAAGGCGTTGATCTTTGACAGCTACTACGATGCATATCGCGGTGTAGTAGCTTCGGTGTGTGTGAAAGAGGGCAGCATCCGGGTCGGTGATAAGGCTTTGTTTATGCAAAGCGGTAAGATATATGAAGTTACCGAACTCGGCATCAAAAACCCGAAAGAAGTCAAAAGAGATGTTTTAGAACTTGGTGAAGTCGGCTATGTCGCTTGCAGCATCAAGAGTATCAGAGACGTCGCTGTCGGTGATACGATCACCAATGCCGATCGTAGAGCCGCTGAGCCTTTAGCTGGTTATCGTAAAATGAATCCGATGGTCTATTGCGGAATGTATCCGACGGATAATGCCCGCTATAACGATCTTCGGGATGCGCTTGAGAAGCTGCAGCTGAACGATTCATCACTGACTTATGAACCGGAGACATCTAAAGCCCTGGGTTTTGGTTTTAGGATCGGTTTTTTGGGTCTTTTACATATGGAAGTCATCGAAGAACGTTTGGAAAGAGAATATAATCTGGAATTGATCGCCACGGCACCTTCAGTCGTCTACCATGTCCACAAGACGGATGGCAGTGTCTTAGCAATCGACAATCCGGCTCTGATGCCCGACAGTACGATGATCGACTTTATCGAGGAACCATACGTCAAAGCACATATCATGGTCCCGAATGAGTACATCGGCGCGATAATGGAATTGTCACAGAATAAGCGTGGTATATATAAAGATATGCAGTATATCGATGACAATCGTAATCAGCTTGAATATGAGATGCCGCTCAGCGAAGTCATCTTTGAGTATTTTGACAAACTGAAAAGCGTATCGAAAGGTTATGCTTCATTGGATTATGAACTGATCGGTTATCGTAAGAGCGATCTTGTCAAGATGGATATTCTGATCAACTCTGAAGTCATCGATGCTTTAAGTATTATCGTCCATCGTGACTTTGCCTACAAAAGAGGTCAGGCGATCACTGTCAAACTGAAGGAATTATTGCCGAAACAGCAGTTTGAGATCCCGATCCAGGCAGCCATCAACAAGAAGATCATCGCTCGCACCAACATCAAATCGCTGCGTAAAAACGTGTTGGCGAAGTGTTATGGCGGCGACATAACCAGAAAGAAGAAACTGCTTGAAAAACAGAAAGAAGGCAAGAAACGGATGAAAGCCGTTGGCAGCGTTACGATCCCACAGGAAGCCTTTATGGCGGTCTTGAGTATGGATGATGATGACTGATATCCCTTTGTATATCCATGTGCCGTTTTGTCGGCATATCTGTTACTATTGTGATTTCTGTCATTGTTATTATGACCGGACTTTGGCTTTGAGATGGCTGGAGGCTTTTAAAAGAGAGTTTAAAGATAAGAAGATCAAAAGTACCGCGACGATCTATATCGGCGGCGGAACACCGACATCCCTTGATGATGATATCTTAGAAGAGCTTCTGATCGTTTTGAAAGATGTTCATCAAGAAGGTATCGAATACACGATCGAGATCAATCCCGAGACCTTTGACAAGAATAAGGCTGAGCTTTTAAAGAAATATCATGTAAACAGAGCCAGCATCGGTCTTATCTCATCAGATGACAGGGAGCTCAGATCACTAGGCAGGGGACATGATTATGCCGATGTCGTAAGAACAGTAGAATTATTGCGCGGATGCGGGATCGTAAACTACTCACTTGACATCTTGTATTCTTATCCGGGCCAGACGATGGCGACTTTTCAAAAGACGATCGATGATGCGTTGGCTCTCGATCCGAAACACATGTCACTGTATTCTCTGACGGTCGAAGAAAATACCGTTTTTTATCAAAAAGGGGTCAAACCCTTTGATGAAGATACTGAGGCCGACTATTACGAATATGCCTTGAATGCTTTTGAACAGCACGGTCTATATCAGTATGAAGTCAGCAATTTTGCAAAGAAAGGCTATGAATCAAAACACAATCTCGTCTATTGGCGTTATGAAGATTTCCTCGGTCTTTCGATGGGTTCTTCCAGCAAGCTTGATCATAAACGCTATGACAATACCAGGGATCTGAACAAGTATGAAAAGGGCGAGTATATTGCCAGTGTATACGATCTTGATAAAAGGGATGAGATGTTTGAGATGATCATGATGTCTTTAAGACTTAAGGAAGGACTTGCGATCGATCGGTTCGATGTCTATTTTGATACTGATATCTTCAAAGAGTATGAAAAAACACTACCTGAATTATTGCGTACAGGCAGTGTTTATATCGAAAATGGGTATTTGAAAGTCCGTGATCTTGAGATTCTCAACAGTATCCTGATCGAATTTTTAGATTAGCTTTCCATATAGTATTTATACAAGGCTTGGCTACCGAGATCGCCATAGCCTTTTTCTTCTAACTCTTCATATTCGCTCAGCACCTGACTCAAGACCGGCAATACCAGATGTCTTCTTTCCGCTTCGGTCTCGGCGATCTGCATGTCTTTGATAAAATGTTTGATATAGAAGCCGGGTTCATAATCACCGGCCAGGATCTTTTTTGAAGCCATATCGAGCTGGAAAGAATAAGCAGCTCCACCGCTGATGGCCTTCAAGGTGGTGTTGATATCAAGACCGACTCTGATCGCATAAGTCATCGCTTCCATCGCACCGGCAATTGCCCCGGCGATTGCGATCTGATTGGCCATCTTGGCATGCTGGCCATTACCGGCCTTGCCGAGATAATTAAAGGTCTTGCCGATCGCTTCAAAGACCGGCAGCGCTTTTTCGTATGTTTCACGGTCACCGCCGCACATGATCGTCAATGTACCCTCTTTAGCACCCTTATCACCGCCTGAGACCGGTGCATCGAGCATCGCCAGCCCGTTTTCTTTGGCTTTGGCATATAACTCGCCGGCAAGTCGCGGGCTTGAAGTAGTCATATCGATCAGAACAGCACCTTTTTTAGCATTGGGGATGATCGCCTCATAGACTTCTTCGACGTCTTTAGGATAGCCGACGATCGTGATGATCACATCAGCATCGTAGATACATTCTTTGATCGTCTCATAGCTTTTCGCTCCGTCACTTTCAAGAGCTTTAGCTTTGGAAGATGTTCGGTTGTATACATTGACATTATAACCATTTTTTAAAAGATTGCGGACCATGGACGCGCCCATGACACCCGTTCCAATAAAACTGATATTCATAAATCCCTCCGTGATGCACTTTAATTATATACATATGTATTTGAAATGGGTGTGAAAAATGAACATTCACGCTAAGGAATTGATATGGATCTATAATGGGGTGCTTTCAGAAGATGGAAAGGATCGATCATATGTATTTATCGCTTTTGGTGGAATGTTTGTAATATGTAGAAAAAAATGGTGCCTTTGTCGCGATGCAAGTGTATGCAGACGTTTTAACATTTCGAAAACTCCTCTGCCGATTTTTAAAAACATCTGCAACTTAAAATTACCTTGTAAACGGAGGTAAAAATCAAAAAAAGATTTTGTATCATTGGAATTTGGTGTTATCGGAACTCTTGTCTTTTGGATCGGAATGACATTGTCGATCGAAACTGGTGATGTATTTTTTGACATGGAGTAGTGATAGGTCTGTGCGGATTGGTTATTTTGGCGATCACCTATCCTGTTTATAGAAGAATGATCTTAAAAAGAAGGGAGAAGATCAAAGACGAGATCATCCGTCTGACAGATGAATTGCGTAAATAGATTGGTGATATTTGAATTCGTATATAATAATCGCATCTTTGCTTGGTATTTTATAAAAAAAGTGTTATTATTATTTAGCTTTTGTGCTGGGTCTGGGAAACACTCCGATCCCTCACTCGGAACAGAAGGTCTTATTATAGGAGGATTTGAAGAATGTTATCAAAACAGGAAAAACAAGCGATCATCCAAGAATACCAGAGATTCGAAGGTGATACCGGTTCTGTTGAAGTTCAGGTAGCTATCTTAACTGAACAGATCAACCGTTTGACAGAACACTTAAAGGTCCACAAGAAAGACTTCCATTCAAACAGAGGTCTGCTCATGATGGTCGGTAAGCGTAAGAATTTCTTGAATTATCTGAGAGAGACAGACGTCAACCGTTATCGTGAATTGGTCAAGAGACTAGGTCTGAGAAAGTAGCTATAATAAGCTGCTTTTTTTATTTAAAAGTAAACACACATCGATCGCAGTGGTGGTGATATCATATGTTCATAGTTATTTTTGACTATATTATATAAAGCAGGAGGAGTATTATGCAGTATACAAAGCTTGGTAAAACAGATATTGAAGTTTCGAAGATATGCCTTGGTTGCATGAGCTTCGGCGAAAGAGGAACGATGCATGACTGGACACTTGCTTATAATGACAGTAAAGATATCATCAGTTATGCGCTGGATAAAGGAATCAATTTCTTTGATACGGCAAATCAGTATTCCAAAGGTACAAGCGAAGAATATCTCGGCAGAGCGATCAGGGAATTGGGTGTGCGTGATAAGGTCGTGCTGGCATCGAAGGTCTATTTTAATGAAGGACGTTTATCTAAAAACGCGATCTTCAGAGAGATCGAAGGAACATTGAAAAGATTGGGGACGGATTATCTTGACCTCTATATCATCCATCGCTTTGATTATGATACACCGATCTTAGAGACGATGGAGGCTTTAGATGCCTTGGTCAAAGCCGGTAAGGTAAGAGCGATCGGTGCATCGGCGATGTATGGCTATCAGTTCCACAATATGCAGGATATTGCGAAAGAAAACGGCCTCACAATGTTTTCAAGCATGCAGAATCACTATAATCTCATCTATCGTGAGGATGAGAGAGAGTTGATTCCGATATGTCGCCAGTTTGATGTCTCATTGACACCCTACAGTCCGCTGGCTGCCGGTCATTTAGCCAGATCTACCTGGTCATCGGATACGTTAAGATCAAAGACAGACCGTGTCGCTATGGGTAAATACGATCGGATGGAAGAGGCTGATATGAAGATCGTGGAAAGAGTAGAGAAGATAGCACAAAAATATGGTGTTAAGATGTCATCGGTCGCTTTGGCATGGTTATACCATAAAGGAGTGGCTTCTCCTGTTATCGGTGCCACGAAGAAAGCTTATATCGATGATGCTGCAGAAGCTCTTGATATCAATTTGACTAAAGATGATATGGATGATCTTGAGGAACTTTATGTACCGCATCCGATCGTCGGCGCTATCAGTGAGAATCCACCACAGGGAGTTGTGCTTCTCAATAAGAAATAGACGATTGCAAATATCTGATCGTTGATACAAGCGCAAAATAGTGACGATGAAGCTTACCTGACGGTAGGCTTTTTAATTGCCTCTAAAAACTTTAAACAGACATTAATTTTCTTGTTTATTTAGTAAACATGTGTATACTATTAAATTGTAAACAGAGGTTTATTATTATGGCTCAGGTATTAAAGGAAAACATCAGGAACGATATTTTAAATTCAGCTAAAGATGAGTTTTTATATAAAGGTGTCAAAGAGGCATCGATGAGGGATATAGCTAAAGGGGCTAATGTCACTGTCGGTAATCTTTATCGCTATTTTCAGTCGAAAGAGGAGATAGCATATACGATCATCCATCGCCCTTTGCTTTTGATCAGTAAAGAGATCGAAAGAATAACTGATGAAAAAGTCTCCTTTAATAAAGAGGTGGTATCGATCGATTTCAAAGAGAGAAGCATTAAAGCGATGCTTATCGAGATCGCTGATGTGATAACGGATATATACAGTGAATATCCAAAGGAGATGCTGATCTTTATGCGTGATGATGAAAGCAACGAGCGCTTTAAGAACTGGTTGACGATGGTCGTCGGTGTTTTACTTAAAGAAAACGTCAAGGTCAAGTTTTCAGGCAGTGATATCAGAGACACCTACGCATACGCGATATCGACATCGATCTTTTATGGGATCAAAGAGTGTTTTATCGAAGATTTTGATAAGACCAGAGAATTGATCAGTGAGTATCTGCTTTCGATACTCGGTTTGCTTAAATTGGAGGACTGAATGGCTTTTATCGAGTTTAAAAACGTTTCGAAGATATATAAAACGGGAGAAGTGGAAGTAAAGGCACTGGATGATGTCAGCTTTAGTCTTGATGAAGGACAGGTTATCGTCGTTTTAGGGGCATCGGGTGCTGGTAAGACGACGATGTTGAACATGCTCGGTGGTATGGATACGATAACAAACGGCAGTATCGTTGTCGATGGCAGGGATATCTCTAAAGCCAATGACAAGGAGCTTTGCGAATATCGAAGATATGATATCGGTTTTATCTTCCAGTTTTACAACCTCGTCCAAAACCTGACAGCATATGAGAATGTTGAACTTGCCAGACAGATCTGTAAAGATCCTTTGGATGCCGCTGAGGTGCTGGCGATGGTCGGTCTGACCGAAAGGGCCAACAATTTCCCGGCTCAGCTTTCCGGTGGTGAGCAACAACGGGTTGCGATCGCCAGAGCGGTGGCTAAAAACCCTAAGCTTTTGTTGTGCGACGAACCGACCGGTGCCCTAGATTATGTCACCGGTAAACAGATCCTGAGAGTCTTGCAGGATATGGCTTTAGTTCATCATATTACGGTCATCATGATCACCCATAACAGCGCTTTAGCCAATATCGGCAATACGATCATCAGGGTAAAATCGGGCAAGGTCACTTCGATCGAGACCAATGAGCATCCAATGAATGCGGAGGATATTGAATACTGATGTTCAATAAGGATACTTTCAGAC
>CASEHR010000029.1 GCA_949287785.1 uncultured Bacillota bacterium
CTTATTTCAGTAAAATGCCAGGATCATCTGGATAAAGAATATCCCTATGGTAAGCAAGCCAGATGCCCAAAGGGCATGTGGTATACACCGGTATCTTTTATCTGGCAGGACGTTTATCTAGAGATCGTGCCAGATGACTACATCAAGGATATCGATATTAAATCATCGATGGATAAAGTGACGATCAGACTGGATAAGATCAGAGAATATGAACTGATCATCGATCAGGACGATGTCTTTTTTGAAAGACGATTTAAAGGCGATGAGATAACGATCGATTTTAGTAAAGAGAACCTTAAAATGCACCTTTGGGATGTCGATGATCCATATCTTTACCGTTTTACACTAAAGACCGGCAATGATCTTATTGAGAGTTACTTTGCTTTAAGGGAATTCAGAATCGTAAAGATCGATGGTTATGAACGCTTTTTGCTGAATGGAAAACCGATCTTTCTATGCGGTTTATTGGATCAGGGCTATTACGGTGATGCTATTTATACTGCTTCTTATGATGATTATCGAAAAGATATCTTAAATGCCAAGGCTATGGGTTTCAATTGCCTGAGGAAGCATGTGAAGATAGAAGCTGATGCATTCTATGAAATGTGTGATCGGATGGGCATGCTGGTGATCCAGGATTTTGTCAACAGCGGATCATATAACTTTATCAGGGACACAGCTTTACCGAATGTCGGCTTCAAAAGAAAAAAGGATGATGAACCATATCAAAAGCGTCAGCGCATCTTTTTAAATCATGCCCGAATGGTAAAGAAGCGGTTAAACAATCATCCTTGTATCATCGGTTATACGATATTTAATGAGGGGTGGGGACAGTTTAATGCCGATGAGGTATACAGTCTTTTAAAACGAGATGATCAGGATCATATCTATGATGCGACAAGCGGCTGGTTTAAAAGATCAAAGAGTGATCTTGACAGCGAACATGTCTATTTTCGAAATAAGATCTTAAAGGCAGAAGGTAAGGCATTGCTTTTGAGTGAGTGTGGTGGCTATGTCTTTAGTGATGACAGAGGAAGCTATGGTTATGGCCGATCGAAAGACCTTGAGACCCATATGCGAAAGATCGAAGATCTTTATGATAAGATGATCATTCCATCGATCAGTTACGGTCTTGACGGTTTTATCTTCACACAGCTTTATGATGTTGAAAATGAACGTAATGGTTTATACAAAGAAGATCATCAGACGGCAAAGGTCAGTATTGAAAGAATAAAAGACCTCAATGAGCGCTGTTACGATACACATCAAAAAGCATTAAATGGTCATACCACAACTGAATAAGGTATTCAAATTCACATGACCGATATGATCTTTAAGGAATAATATCAAAGGTCATTTCCTGCTACAGTTCTATTACGATCTTGTCGTTCGTTTTATGGTTGTCCATATCAGAAAGTGCATCGGAAATATCCGAAAAAGGAAAGACAGCACCAATAAGCGATCTTGTATGATGATCAATAAAGTGGTGGAACAATGGGGAATCGACAAAAACGAGAAACAGTAACATGAAATAGTTTTCGTATCGTATAAAAGACGATCTGTATCCGGCTCAGAGGATGATTTCTGGATGAGTATGCTGATCTTGTTTGGAATATAATTCTTACTGGTCTTGGTAATTTACGAAAGTCCTTTACTTAGAACGGATGATTGACTATAATATTTAAGCATATGGCGGTTGTGGTGAAGCTGGTCAACACACCAGATTGTGGCTCTGGCATTCGCGGGTTCGAGTCCCGTCAATCGCCCCATTTGTAAGTAAATTGTCGTTATCGACAATTTTTCTTTTTGGTGAAAAGATGATGAAAATTAGCGACGATTCATGATGACGATAAGCAAATAATTGAATGTTCGAGGGTTATGGGGTAAAATATCTGTGCATTTTAAAGGAGTGAGGATATGTCTATCAAAAGAAGTACCGGTCTTGGTAATATCAATATCACAGATGAAGCGGTAGCTAATCTAGCCGGTAGTGCCGTTATTGAATGCTATGGTGTTGTTGCGATGACAAGCCGTAAACTGTTCAAAGACGGATTTTTAGAATTATTGAAAAAGGAGAATTACGCCAAAGGCGTTATCGTTCGTAATCTTCCGGATGGTATCGAAATCGATCTTTATGTTGTCATTTCATACGGTGTCAAAGTTACCGAGGTAGTGAGTGAGATCCAGAAGAGGGTAAAATACAGTCTTGAGAAAGCTTTGAATATCGACGTCAAAGCGGTCAATGTCTATGTACAAGGCATTCAGGTGGTCAAGTAATGAAGACGATAGACGGTAAAATATTTCTCGAGATGCTCAAAAGCGGCAGCAACAATCTCGCCAATCACAAAAAAGAAGTCGATGCTTTAAATGTCTTCCCGGTACCGGATGGTGATACGGGGACCAATATGTCAATGACCTTTGAAAGTGGTGTTAAAGATGCGATCAAGGTCGGTGACAGCGACAATATCAGCGCGGTAGCCAAAGGTCTGTCAAAAGGTCTTTTGATGGGGGCAAGAGGCAATAGCGGTGTCATCACATCTCAGATCTTCCGTGGTTTCCATAAATCTATTGATGGAAAGGATAAGATCGATGTGCACGATGTAGCCGAGGCTTTTGAAAATGGTGCCAGGGTAGCTTACAAGGCGATCATGAAGCCGGTCGAAGGTACGATTCTGACCGTTATCCGGGAAGCCAGTTGGTATGCAAAGCACAACCTTGAAGAAGTCAAAGATGAATCGATCGAAGAATACTTCACAAAACTGATCGATTATGCCAACGAATCATTGCAGAGGACACCTGATCTTCTGCCGGTCTTAAAGGAAGTCGGTGTTGTCGATAGCGGCGGAACTGGTCTTGTCATGATCCTTGATGGCATGAAAGAGGCACTGCACGGACGGCCGATCGAAGCCAGAGAGGTATCAGCGGATATCGAAAATGCGGCGATGAGCGTTGAAAATGATGAATTCGGTTATTGTACAGAATACATCATCCGTCTGAACAAGGAATACCACAACTTCGATGAGAATCGTTTGAAGAATAAATTGGCAGCTATTGGCAATTCGTTAGTCGTTGTCAAGGATGAAGATCTTGTTAAAGTCCATGTCCATACACTGAAGCCAGGCGATGCCCTGAATATCGCCCAGAGATATGGTGAGTTTATCAAGCTCAAGATCGAAAACATGCAAGAACAGCACACTAACCTTGGTGAAAATGCTCCCGATAAAAAGCGTGAACATAAAAAATACGGTGTCATCACTGTCGCTGCCGGTGAGGGTGTGACCAAGGTGTTCAAGGATCTCAGGGCTGATGTGGTCATCAGCGGTGGTCAGACGATGAATCCTTCGACTGAGAGTTTCCTGGAAGAGATCGATAAGATGGATTGCGATCATATCTTCATCTTTCCAAACAACTCCAATATCATTTTAGCGGCCAATCAGGCAGCTTCAATGAGAGATGAACTTGATATCCGTGTCGTTCCAAGTAAATCGATCCAGGAGGGATTGGCTGCGCTGAGCTTATTCAATCCCGAAGGCAATGTCGATGACAATTATAAAGAGATGGAAGAAGAGATCGGTAATATCAGATCGGGTTCGATCACATATGCGATCAAAGACACGTCTTTGAATGGTGTTGAAGTCAAGGAAGGCGATTATATTGCCATGTTCAACAAAGAGATAGTTTCGAGCCAAGAAGATAAACTTCAGGTCGTCTATGATCTTATCGACAAGATGGCTGAAGATGAAGATGCCGAGATCATCACGGTCATCACAGGCGAAGGGACAAGTGCTAAGGAAGCTAAAGAAGTCGAAGACTATATCAATACGCATTACGATCATCTCGATGTCGACATGATCAAAGGCGATCAACCGGTATACAGTTATTTGATCGGTATTGAATAGTAAAAAAGACATTATTCCGGTATACGATAAGCAGATATTTTAAGAGGGCGGAGTAACTTGATATTTCGGGTCACACCGCTTTTCTTATCTCTGCGTCAAAGATAATACCGCTCGTCGTCTAAGCCTCGTCAATGGCTTTCAACCGGTCAAAGAAAGCATAGATAATTAATAATAACCCCAAGGTAAGAGCTATATAACAAATCGATACTTCTTTACAGATCTGGATTTTTTATAATGGGATCAGGAAAGGAATGGGTGTCATATATGGATAAAGTTAACGGCAGGAAGAGATGCGATGAAGGGATTTGCGGATAAATTCGCCGAATTGAACGATGATGTATTGTTTGGTGAGGTGTGGTCCAGAGAAGATGAACTATCACCCCGAGACCGTAGTTTGATCACTGTTTCCGCTTTGATGGCCGCCGGTATCTTGGATACTTCGCTTTTTCATCATATCGAAAGAGCTAAAGCAAACGGCGTCAATGCAAAAGAGATGAGTGAAGCATTGACTCAGCTTGCTTTTTATGCGGGCTGGCCTAAAGCTTGGGCAGCTTTAAGGATGGCGAAGGAGATATACGGTAAATGATATCTGATCTCCGTTTGTATGTCATGGATATCGATGACATAAAAGACGGGGATTTACTAAACCGGCAACACGTGTCGTTAGAATTAGCGGGATCTATGCGTTCTGATTGACGGACTGCTATATAGCTGAAAGTGGTGCTGCCTAAGATGAAGAATGAAGTAAAAGGAGGGTCGTTTGATCAATCGTGTCTGATGCCTCCTTTTATATTGAACATATCGGAGAAATCATCTGTCTATGTGCCGTTAAAGATCACTAGACTGATGTTGGTTAAAGATCTTGTCTGCGCATGGTATGGATCTATTTTTGTTATCGGTGATTTTGAAATGATCTTTTGGTATAGGGACCAAATGAGTGTATAATACACCTGTGACGTCTTTAGATACATTAAAACTGACTGATAAGCGCAGAGAGATCGTTGAAATAATGGGTTTTAATAGTGTCGAAGAGATCTTGGAACACTACCCATCGCGCTATGAGATCAATTATCTGAACAAAAAAGAAGAATTCATCAAAGGGGCCAGAGTCACTTTTAAAGGGAAGGTGCTTGGTCCATGTAAGTACATCAATGCAGGATACAAGAAAAGCGTCGTTCGGTTCAAATGTATCGATCAATATGGTGATGAGCTTAATTGCACAGTCTTCAATCGGCCATGGGCTTATCAGCAGATCAAAGACGGACATGACATCATCGTTATCGGGATCGTCGATGGTACAAATCGCATCAATGTGGTCAATTACTATGTCGATAAAGATCTCAGGGATGTTTTGGGGATCAAACCGATCTATCCGGTCAAAGCTGATGTGACCCAAACGATGATCAGATCGCTTATCAAAAGCGTCAGGATCAAGTTACACGGACAGATCGTTGATGAACTTCCGCCTTCACTTATCAAAGAACATCGTCTTATAAGCCGTGAAGAAGCGCTGAACTATATCCATGAACCCAAGACGATCGATGAGTATAAGCTGGCTCTGAGCCGTTTGAAATATGAAGAATTCTTAAACTTTTACCTGGCTTTATACATGCGTCAAGTACCGATATCATCCAAAAAAGCCAAGGTCTTCGCTCTTGATAAGATCAATGAGCTTATCAAGAGATTGCCTTTTGATCTTACTAAAGACCAGTTGGCAGTCATCAAAGAGATCCTGATCGATCTTAAAAGCGATAAGCTGATGATGCGTCTTGTTCAGGGTGATGTAGGAAGCGGCAAGACGGTCGTAGCGGTCATCGCTTTATATGCCAATTATTTAGCCGGATATCAAGGAGCGATGATGGCGCCTACAGAGATCCTGGCAAAGCAGCACTACGCCGCGATCAAGGATCTCCTGGCGCCGCTTGGGATCAGAGTCGATCTTTTATCGAGTTCAAGCAAGAACCGGAAATTCCTGATCGAAAGATTGCAAAGCGGTGATATCGATATTATCATCGGAACCCATGCCCTGTTCTCTGATGATGTCAAGATGGATAAACTGGGACTTGTGATCACCGATGAGCAGCACCGCTTCGGTGTCAACCAAAGAAAACGCCTTTTAGCCAAAGGCGAAGATGTCGACTTTCTTCTGATGTCAGCAACACCGATCCCCCGTACTTTGGCAGCTGCCATATATGGTGATATGGCAATATCGTCGATCTATACGATGCCAAGCGGCAGGAAGGGTTGTGATACCATCGTCATCTATCAGAATAAGATCGACCTCATTGAAGATGAGATCAAGAAGATCTTGCGGGAAGGAAGACAGGTATATATCATCGCCAGTGCCATCGACAAAAGCGAAGTTGATGGAATGGTCGATGCGATATCGCTTTATGAAAAGCTCAAACGGGTATTTGCGCCTTTCGAGACCGGTCTGCTGCACGGGCGGCTTACCAATATCCAAAAAGATCAGATCATGAATGACTTTGCCGAAAACAAGATCAAAGTCCTGGTGACCACCACTGTAGTAGAAGTCGGGGTCAATGTGCCTAATGCCACCTGCATGGTTGTCTATAATGCTGAGCGTTTCGGTCTCAGTCAGTTGCATCAGTTAAGAGGCAGGATCCAAAGGTCACATTACAAAGGCCGTTTCTTCCTTCTTTGTGATGATCCCGGTGATGATGTCAAAGCACGGCTTGATGTTTTAGCCAATACCAATGACGGTTTCAAGATCGCTGAAGAAGATCTTAAATTGCGCGGACCCGGTGATCTGCTCGGAACAAGACAGAGCGGGCTTCCGAGCTTTGTCTTGGGAGATCTCATGAGTGACCGCATCTTTATCGATGCCGCTCAGAAAGACGCCCGGACGATCTTAGCCGATCCAAGGAGAGCGGAGTATCAAAGAATTGTTTTAAAAGCCCAAAAAAATATCAGTGATAGTTTAGGATAGGGGGATAAAAAAGTGTATAATCAAGGCATGAGTATTTTTGATTTCTTGGACGAACATGATATAGCATATAAAGACAAAAGCCTGATCGAACAGGCTTTCACCCATTCATCATATGTCAACGAACACCGTTCGGGTCTTAAGGATAATGAACGTCTGGAATTCATGGGGGATGCCGTCTTGCAGATCTGGGTATCAAATAAACTTTATGCCATCAAACCACCGCTGAAAGAGGGTAAGATGACGGTAAAAAGGGCAAACCTCGTCTGCGAAAAAGCTCTTGCGGCATATGTCCGTGAGCATGACCTTAACCGATTCTTAAAGCTCGGTCAGGGAGAAGAGAAGACGGGCGGCCGCAATCGGGACAGTATCATCGCCGACATGTTTGAAGCACTTACCGGTGCCATCTATATCGATACCGGTTTTGATAATGTGTCGCGTTTTCTGGAGCTGACGATCGCTCCGCACATCAACAAAGGTCTGGATGATGAATTGGATTATAAGACGAAACTGCAGGAGTATGTCCAGGCCGACAGCCGTAAAGCTATCGTCTATGAAACAGAGAGTTCTTCCGGTCCCAGCAACGATCCGGTCTTTACCGTCGTTGTGAAAGTTGACGGTCTCGTTTTCGGCAGAGGCAGTGGCCCCAGTAAAAAAGAAGCACAGAAAGAAGCGGCTAAAAATGCTTTAGCGAAGATGGCTAAGTGATATGCGCTTTTCAATAACGGATTTTTTAAAACAGTATGATCACGACTTGTACAAAGACCTCTTGAATGGTCTTGTCGTTGACGGCGTCGTGTATCTGAAAAGAAGAGAGGAAGTCCTCATCAGAATCAAAAGCCCCCGGATCCTGCCTTATTGTGTATATCGTGATCTTGTCAAATACACCGCTGATCTCATAGATCATAAGGTGACGCTTTTTATAAGGGCTGACGATCAGAGTATGTCGCTTTGCGAACTGGCCAAGTACTTAAAAGCTTACAGCCAGGAGAACAACCTGTTCTTCAAATCGGCTTTACCGACGATCAGAGATGATAAGGTCGTCATCAAATACGATCAGAAGAAACACTATATTACCGATGGTCCCTATTTCGATGATCTGCGCAGTTATCTGAAAGATATCGGCTATGATCGAAAGATCGATTTCGCTTATACCGAGGATGAGGAACCGAAAGAGGTCACGATCGAAGCCAATGATGTCTTAGTAAGTGAAAAAACGGCACCGATCAAAAAGCCGGATCAAAAGTGGCAACGCAAACCGAGAAAATTCGATACCAGCACCTATATGGTTATAAAGATCGATGATCTTACAGAAGGTGTTGACAAGGTGGCGATCGAGGGAGAGATCTTCAAGGTCGACGCCGTGACGACCAAGACGGGTAAGATCATCCAGACCGTCTATCTGAAAGACGAAGATAATGCCATCCTTATCAAGATCTTTGAGAGTGCTTATTTCGATAAGGAAAAGCTCGGCGAGAATAAGGAAGGTCGCTGGGTCAAAGTATATGGTCAATACCGTTACGATGATTTCAGTAAAGATCATGTTTTCTTTGCGGAAGCGATCGAAGAGATCGCTCCTAAGATCGTGATCGAAGACAATGCCGTGCAAAAACGCGTCGAGCTACATGCCCATACCGATAAATCTGAGATGGACGGTATTTGCAGCGCTGATGAATTAGTCAAAGCAGCATTCAGGATGGGACACTGCGCTGTCGCGATTACCGATCATTATGATGTTCAATCATTCCCTGATGCACAAGCTGCATATTATGACTGTAAAAAAGCCGATCCTGACCGTGATTTCAAGGTGTTGTACGGTTGTGAGATGGCGATGGTCGATGAAAGGGCCAGTATCGTCTTCAATAAAGATGATTCAGGTATTGCCGATGCCCGTTATGTCGTTTTTGACGTTGAGACTTCAGGCTTAAGCAATAAATACGATTACATAATCGAGTTTGGCGCAGTAACGATGTATCGCGGTAATATCGAGAGTCGGTTGGACATGTTTATTAAGCCGCCGGTCGAGATCTCGAGTTTTACGACCTCGCTTACCAATATCAAGAATTCAGATCTTCAAAAAGCCAAGACTTTCGCCGAATGTAAAGATGAGATCATGGCATATATCAAAGACAAGGTCCTGGTCGCACATAACGCCAGCTTTGACTACGGTTTTTTAAATGGTGAACTAGCCAGACTCAATGAAGGGCCTTTGACTAATATCGTCGTCGATACACTGCCTTTAGCGCGTGAGATGTTCAAAGAACGCAAGCGGTTTGCTTTGGGCAATGTTGCCAATTTCTATCATGTCGATTATTCAAAGAGCGATGCCCACCGGGCAGATTACGACGCTGAGGTATTGGCCCAGATCTTCAATCTGATGCTCAAGGATTTAAAGAACAGGGGTATCACGACTTTTGAGGAGCTGGATGATATTCAGGATGATAAGGCCTATACGCGGATGAAACATCCATATCATGTGACGATGCTGGCAAAGAATAAAAAAGGCCTTAAGGATCTTTTCAAGCTCGTTTCGATAGCTCATACTAAGACGATCGCAGTCTTCGGCAAGGGCGGCGGTGAAGAGGTCGCTGCCGAACCGCGGATCTTCAGAAACACATTGAACGAGATGCGCCGTGATCTTCTTATCGGCAGTGCCTGTCTTAATGGGGAGATCTTTACTTTAGCCAGTGAAAAAAGCCAGGAAGAGCTCGAAGAGGCGATGAGATTCTATGATTATATCGAGGTCCAGCCGCCAGAGAATTATCGCTTGCTTTATGAGGTGCGCAATGATCTGACATATGACAGACTGCTTCAGGTCATAAAAAACATCATCATTACGGCAAAAAAACTCGGCAAGATCGTCGTCGCTACCGGTGATTCCCACTATGTACGCAAAGATGAAAAGGTACTGCGTGATGTCTATATCGATGCTCAGCTCATCGGCGGCGGGCACCATCCTTTGTACATCGCTGATGAAAATAAACGGTTGACGGTCGCATCGCCGGATCAGCATTTTCGTAATACCAAAGAGATGCAAGAGAGCTTTAGCTGGCTTGATGATGAAGATCTGGTAAATGAGATCGTCGTTATCAATCCCAATAGACTGGCTGATATGTGTGATATCATCGATCCGGTGCATTCGAAATTATATACGCCTATCATTGAAGGATCGGATGATAAACTGAGGGATATTGTCTATAAGACGGCTAAGGAACGATATGGTGATCCGCTTGACGAAAAGATCGCAAGCCGACTGAAGCGTGAACTTGATGCGATCATCGGCAACGGTTACGGTGTCATCTATTATGTATCTCATCTTCTGGTCAAACATTCCAATGAAGACGGCTACCTGGTAGGGTCGCGAGGTTCGGTCGGGTCATCGTTTGTTGCGACGATGGCCGGCATAACCGAAGTCAATCCTTTGCCCCCACACTATGTCTGCCCGCATTGCAAGCATCTGGAGTGGATCGATGATCCGGGATGCTTATCGGGATACAATCTTACCGATAAGATCTGTCCGGTATGCGGGACGCCGATGAAAGGCGATGGTCAGGACATTCCGTTTGAGACTTTCTTAGGTTTCAACGGTGATAAAGTTCCGGACATCGATCTTAATTTCTCTGGTGAATATCAAGAAAAAGCGCATTTGTTTTTAAGGGAGATCTTTGGTGAGGATCATGTCTTCAGAGCGGGAACGATCTCTACCGTTGCCGAAAAGACGGCTTTCGGTTATGCCAAAGGCTATTATGAGCATCGTAATATTTCATTGTCTTCGGTATCATCGGCGCAGATCCAGAGATTGGCGTCCGGTTGTGAAGGGGTTAAGCGGACGACCGGTCAGCATCCTGGCGGTATTATCGTCATTCCTGATTATATGGATGTCTATGACTTTACGCCGGTCCAGTATCCGGCCAATGATCCGACGGCGACCTGGCGGACGACGCACTTCGACTTCCATAAGATCCATGACAATGTCCTCAAATTTGATATTTTGGGCCATGTCGATCCGACGGCGATGCGCTTATTGCAGAATATATCCGGTATCGATCCTAAGTCGATCCCGATGAATGACCCTAAGGTCATGTCTTTGTTTTCGAGTTCGAAAGAGCTCACTATCAAGGAAGATATCTATGATGAACCGACCGGCGCTTGTGGTTTGCCGGAATTCGGTACCCGTTTCGTTCGTGGGATCCTCGAGCTGACCAAGCCGACGACTTTCAGCGATCTGGTCCAGATCTCCGGTCTTTCACACGGTACCGATGTCTGGAACAATAACGCTAAAGATCTCGTTGAAGAGGGGATCGCATTGAAGGATGTGATCGGATGTCGTGATGATATCATGGTGACGATGCTTAAATATGGTCTGCCTTCCAAAATGGCTTTTGACATCATGGAAAAGGTCCGTAAGGGCAGAGGTCTTTCTGAAGAACACGAAAAGGCGATGATTGATCATGGCGTACCTAAGTGGTATATCGATTCATGTAAGAAGATCAAATACATGTTCCCGAAAGCCCATGCGGTGGCTTATGTCATCATGGCTGTGCGCATTGCCTGGTTTAAAGTCTATTATCCAAGACACTACTATGTATCTTACTTCTCTTTGCGTTGTGATGCTTATGACATTGAGATCATGACCAAAGACATCAGGACGATCAAAGGGTATATGGATCACTTGCAGAATAAGATGTTTTCCAACGATCCGGGCAATAAAGCCACCAAAAAAGAAAAGGATCTGTTTGATACGCTGGAGATATGTTACGAAATGAAGGCGCGGGGATATGATCTGGTCAAGATCGATATCAATCGGTCACTGGCGACAGATTTTCTTGTCGATCCCCAAAACGAAACCGATATCATTCCACCTTTCATGGTCATTGACGGTCTTGGTGAAAACGTCGCCAGGAGTATTGTTGACGCTCGGAATGAAAAACCTTTTATATCCAAAGAAGATCTCATGAAGAGAACTTTACTGTCCAAGACCTTGCTTAAGCGTTTTGAAGAGCTCGGGATCCTGGACGGTTTAGATGATACAGATCAGGTTTCACTGTTTTAGGAGGTAAAGATGAACGAAACGATAAAGACGATCCTGCAAAGAAGATCGATCAGGAGCTTTAAAGATGTCGAGATCAAAAGAGAAGATCTTGAACTGATCGTCAGATGTGCGATCCATGCCCCAAGCGCAATGGGCAGTGATTATTGGCATTTTACAGTCATTAACGATGGTGAACTTATCGATGAGCTTATCAGGATCATGCAGGTGATATTGGACAAACCGGCATATTCGATGTATCATCCGAAGGCTTTGATCATCCCGTCGACCAAACGTGACTATCGTTTTGGAAGGGAAGATAATGCCTGCGCTTTAGAGAACATCTTTATTGCCGCAACATCGCTCGGTATCGGATCGGTGTGGATCAATCAGTTGTGTGATTATAATGATGATGATCGCTTGCGGGCGTATTACGATAAGCTTGCGATTCCGCAAGATCATGTCGTCTATGGAATCGCGGCTCTGGGTTATCAGGATGCAGAACCTCAGGAAAAGATCCGCAAAGGAACATTTAAATACTACGGCTAGCTTAAGGCTAGCTTTTTTTTGTGAGGATTTTTTACCTTTTTCGTCTTATATGAGGTGAAGGAGGTAAGAATATGCGTCATATCTTAGTGGAAATGACTAAAGTGCTCAATACAGCACAAAAAATCGAAGAAGCCAAAGAAGAATATCAGCGTCTTTATAATGAGATCTACCAGAAAATAGATACGCTGGCAAACAGCTGGCAAGGCCAGGATAACCTGCGGTTTACGACCAGGATCAAATCTTATGAGGAAGATTTTCGTCGGATCGCCATTATCATGTCCCAGTACAGTGATTTTCTGCGCAACAGCGCCCGTGCTTACCAAAACACGCAGGATGAGATCGCCAATATGGCCGATCGTTTGAGGATATAAGGAGGTACGTATGAGTGAATTAAAGATATCACTTGCGGAAGTAAGAGAGTGTGCACAGGAAATGCGCAGATTGAATACCAGTATCGACACGGTCTTGACAAATGCCAAAGAAGAGATGCGTGCGCTTAGCGGCATCTGGCAATCGGATGGTTCAGAGATGATCCGTCAGCGTTTTGAACATTTTGCCAGGAAATTCATTGAAGAAAAAGAAACGATCGAAGAATATGCTCAGTTTTTGGATCGGACAGCAGACAGCTACGATTCCCTTGAGTCGACGATAACGGAGAATGCATCAAGCTTTATCTAAAAGGGTCATTATTGTTTTTTCCGCCTTTCTTTTATGCTTGAACATCGTCGGCTGTACCAAAGAGGAGCCTTATACAAGGATGATGTGGCTAGCGGACCTGGCTGTATCATCAGGTATCTATCATGGCGATACAGTCGAAGATATGTATGCTTATGGCGTCATCGAAAACAAAGACGATCTGGACCGCGATCTGGATATCGACTATGTAGCCTATACCGCCGATCGTTTATGCGAAAAGGAAAGTATCGGTCAGACGATCATTGATCTTGATCAGAGCATGTATCCTGAAAGTCTTATTAATGCTGTCGGTCTTGGGATCATCATGCTGCAAGAGAATAAAGCTTATCCAAAAAAGAAAGTCACTAGGAAAGAAGCCCTGATCTATATTGAGAGGATCCTGGCTGTCATCGATCAGCGGACTTTTGAGGATGAAGCTATGATCGAGTATCGGGATAAAGCCGTTTATGAACAGTTGCCTGATCCGGTCGATGGTTATTATGCGATCGGACAGGACCTTGAAATAGGTGAACTCGTCATCGATCAGAAGAAAGATGCGATCTATGAGGTGACCGATAAGGATGATAACGGTTATCGCTTGATGGAAGTGCCGTTTGAAGAGGCGATCGAAAAGATCGACATCCAGGGGACGATTGAAGATCTTGATTTGACACAGGCAGAGATCATCATCGAAGAGGCGGAGGTTGTTGCACAAACACCAAGCATATATCATCAAAGCGGTATTGAGCGGATGGCCAGATTCAGCCCGTCTGGCGAATTTGAAAAAGACGGATATAAGATCACATACTCTTTATCTATGAACAAGCTCCATCTGCACATTTCGAAAAAGACGGAGCGCGGCATCAATGTCTATTTTGACGGCGATATCTATGGGATAACGCCGTCTTACAAATGGGACTATGAAAACGGGATGATCAAGGATGCTTATCTGAAAGTCGATTTCAAGACCGGTGAAGAATTCGGCATGTCGATCGGGCGTTATAAGACCTTATATGGCGATATCGGATCATTAGATAAGGGTGATCTGTTCGGCAGCTTAAAGGATTTTATGAAGCCGGAGGAAGACCTGTTGTCGACATCTTTTACGATCATGAAGATCAAAGTTCCGATCAGCGGCTTACCGATCGCTACCTTTGATATTGAAGTCAAACTCAATTTCTATATCAGCGGCAAAGTCGAGGTTGCTCTGGCAAGCGATAACGCCCTTGGGTTTGAGATCAGAAATAACCACTTGCGCATGATCCTTGATCATAGTGAAGATCTGGACTTCAATGTCAATGCTTCCGCAAACAGTACCTTATCTGTCATCTTCTCCTTGCATCTCATAAAAGATCTTGTCGATATCCGCTTCAACGGCGGGATCAAGGGTCTTGTCGGGACGACTGTCCATATGTATGACAGTGATGGACGTCTTTTCAGTGCAGAAAGTACGGGAGAATACGACGTCGTCAGCGAAGCCGCTGATCATAGGGAGGTCTTTGTATGTGGTGATATCTCACTTTCTTGGATCTTGAATATTGAGCTCAATTCGGATAAGACCATGGCTCATGTCCTGGGTTTTCATAAAAAGATCAGCATTTTGGATGAAGACGATCAGATCTTTATCGAAAAGCCGCACATTGAAAACGGTCTTTTCCTTAAGAAATGCAGCTATGAAGATCGTCCGCGCACAAATGACGGGGATGATATCACGGTAAGTGAAGACCGCATCAGTCTGGAAGAATATGCGATGGTCATAAGGGGAAAGGATACGATAAAGATCAAGTCTTTGCCAAAAGGCTATACGATTTCCGACGTTCGTTTCCATATCGAAGACGGATCGATCGCCGCAGTCGATGGTAAAGGTACGATAACACCCTTGGAAAACGGCACGACAAAGGTCCGGATCTTTACAAGTGACCAAAAATACGAAGCTTATATCAATATTCTGGTGAGCATCGATGAAACGCTTAGTATCACTGTATGAAGGTCATCTGAGTGACAAGATCCTGATCGAAAAGGAGAGTGTGTGGCATGATATCAGATTCTGTTTTCGTCATGATCGATGGTATTGCGATCTGCCGGACGATCTTGCCCTTTTGAACGGTCAAAGGTCTTTCATACTCGATGATGGCCTGTATAAGATGGTGAAAGAAGGCTGTTTCTTCACTATTTGTCTGGTCGTTCAGAAACCGCCTTCCTTCAGAGCATTTGCACGCAGCGACTTTTTGTTGAGCGACATTGAGAAGGCTGATATCGTCTATGACAAGGTCTCAAACTATCACATCTTCTTAAAAGGCGACCGGCTTCATGCCGATACCGATCTCATATATTGCAATGGCAAAAAATACAGGGGACAAAGATTAGAAAACCATGACGTCATCGATTATCTGGGGGTAAGGATCATCGTGACTGATACGGTCTTATTGGTGAGCGATAGTTGTAAGCATATCGGTCTTTCGCCTTTTACGATCAGATATTTGCCATATACAGAAACCTATAAGATGATCACCAAGAAATATCATCACCATCCCACTGTTCCGCCATTTGCTTATAAAGTAAAGCTTAAAACAGTAACGGCTTATCAAGAAGCACCTTTTCTTGTGAGTTTTGGCCAGGGAGTGTTTATGAGTGTGGGTATGCTGGTGATCGCTGTTGTCAATGCTTATCTCGGTTACCAGAACGGTCGTTCAATGATCGAAACTGCTCTGATCGTCGCTTTGCCGCTGATGATGGCCTTTGGGGCTATCCTCTTCCCTTTTATTCAAAGAAAACACCGTCAGAAGATCAATCATCAAAAATCTACCGACCAGATCAATATGAACACGGAAGTATTGAATGACCTGCGGCGAAAGATCGAAACCGATATCGCTTCGTTAAAGGAATATTATGATTATTATCGATTTGACAGTGAGAAGTATCTGCGTCTTTTGGACACTGACGATATCTTCCAAAGAGACAGAGATGACGACGATCTATTATATCTGACATTGGGTATCGGCAAGATCGCTCTTGATCTCAAGATCGATGCCGATCACGACGAAGATAAGATCTTCTTTAAAGATATCATGGATTCTTATAAGGAAGTGAACGGGACATATATTCTGGATCTGAAACAGAAGCGCTACATAACTTTTATTGCCGAAGGAAAAAAACGCGATACGCTCTTTATGTATATCCTTTTACAGCTGACGCTTCAGACATCGGCAAATGACCTCAAGATCGCTATATGCGCCGATCGGGCTTTTATCAAAGAACATCCGGAATTATATGCTGTCAGACATCTCTGGCTCTTTGATCGCCGTCTTTTGTTTGATCATGAACTTAAGGATCTCACAAGCGATCATAAGCTTGTCATCATGAGTTTTTACAAGGGTGATGAGATATGCAAAGATAATATCAGCTATCTCTATTTCGGTAATGATCCGCTCGTTCCCAAAAAGTCCGACCTGGTCATCGAATATCATGGGGATGAGCTATTTGTCAAAGATGGTGATCGATCTGAGATTTACCGTTCTCTTGTCTTTGCGTATGATCCGCGTATTTTCTATCGTCTTTGCCGGTATCGAGAAACAGATGAAGAGATGGTGAGAACATTGGTCAAACTTGATGACATCTATCCTTTGGATATTGATCTGAACAAGACCTACGAAGCAAGTGAAAGAGGTATTGAGATCACACTTGGTATCGATCAGAATGGGCAATTGCTGCACTATGACATATCACAAAAAGGGATCGGACCGCATGGACTTATCGGCGGTGCCACCGGCAGCGGTAAGACGGAGCTCGTGCTGGCCCTGATCATGTCGTTGGTCTTAAATAAGAACGCACATGATCTGAATATAGCTCTGATCGATTTTAAAGGAACGGGTCTCAGGGAAGCTTTGTCATATAATGGCGAACTGCTGCCGCATGTCGACCTTGCTTTATCGAATCTCGACGAAGTGGCTTTCGACCGGTCGCTGGCTTATTTTCGCCTGGAGTGCAAAAGACGTGAAGAAGCTTTTCAGAAACTCGCTGCCATGACTCATACCAGTATCATGGATCTTGAAGATTATAATCGCGCCGATCCTTTAAGTCATGGTCTTGCAAAGATTCCGCATCTTGTGATCGTGATCGATGAATTCGCTGAACTAAAAGCCAGTCGGCAGGATTTTATGCAGGATATCATCTCGATCGCCAGAATCGGCCGGAGTCTCGGTATCATGATGATCCTCGTCACCCAAAAACCGGCGGCAGTCGTCGATAAAGAGGTCTGGGCCAATACTTCGTATAAGATCGCTCTTAAAGTAAACGATGTCGCCGATTCTAAGGAGCTCATCAACAGTGATCTGGCTTATAAGATCAGAAAACCTGGTGAGTTCTATCTTATATCCGATAAGCTGAGTCATGGTCAATGCGTATACACACGTTCATTAGTCGACGAGCGTAATCATGAGGCGGTAGAAATCATCGATCTTGAAGGAAGAGTGATTAAGGCTAAAGAATTCACTGTCAAAAACGAAGAGCGTCAGCTTTCATACTTCATCAAAAAGATCATCGAATATCATAAGGAAAAAGGAATCAGACGGACTTCGATCTATAAAGAAGCTCTCAGCGAAGAGAGTTTTACTACTCTGTTCAGACGCTATGGCCTTAAACCCGATGAAGGTGTGATCTTGCTTGGAGAGGATGATGATTTCAGCCTCATGATCCAAAGACCGACGACCCACGATCTGAAAGCCGATCCTTTTGTGATTTTCAGCTATAAGACATCAGAGTGTAAAGAAGCTTTTTATTCGCTCGTCCTCACTTCCCTGGCTTTGCATGCTGATCGCTGTCACTTTATCATGATCGCTGATAAGCATATCGATCTGAATGTTTATGATGGATTAGTCGAAAAGGTCGGATGTGATGATATCGATGATATCCGATACATCTTCCACAAGATAAAGAAAGGATCCGAAAGAAGGGTCGTCATCTTCATCGATGATTACATGCGTTTTATCCAAAGCGAAGAGCGACGGATGATCTTAGAAAAGGCGATCTTTCATTTGAATGATAAAAAGACCGCTATTATCATTGCAACTAATACCAAAATCAGCCTGCCATTCCGTCTGGATCAGGTCTTTAGAAAGTATGTTCTGGAGTATGAAAACAAAGAAGAATTGGTCTATGCCTTCAATAAAGCACAGGCGGTCAGCGAAAGAAATGTATACATGCGTCATGAACGACTGATCGGCTTTAAATTGTGCCGGGTGCCAAAGATCGATATCAATCTTAAAAGGACGGTCGACTTTATCGATAGGCTGCCCGATAAGATAAAGGCAGAAAACGGTCTCTTGGGCTACGATATCTTTTATCGCAACAAGATCTATACACCCGAAGGGAAGATCTTGTTTGTCGCTTACTATAAAGAGATACTTGAACGGTTCAAACGGGTATATAAGGCAAGCGTTGATCATGCTTATCATGTTTTACATGATGTACCTAAAGACATCTATTATGATGCCATTTGCTGGATCGGTCCGAATATGACCAATCAATATCTTTTCATTCCAAAGGTCAAAAGAGATCTCAAAGCCGAAGAAGCTTATATCGAGATCGGAAAAGAGGTGCACATTATCCGTTATGTCGATGCATAAAGTCCGTCTTTATCTGCGTTTTGAAGACGGTTCGGCTTATGAGGTCTATTTCAGTGAGAAACTGACGTTGAAGGAGAATATCGACCTTCTGTATGAACTTTCAGAGAGGAAGATGAGTAACTACCTGGTCATGCTATATGATAGCTCGATCATTTTGGATATCAGTCAGAAACTTGCGGGGCTGAAACTGGCTGACGGGACAGTCTTACACATATACGATTTCACAAATGCTGAAAGTTGTATTAAAATAACCCCATGAAAAAATTAGGGATGTTACTTCTGTGTGCGATATTGCTTTGCACAAGTGTCATATATGCTGAGGAATCGTCTTACAGGATCTATGATCTGGGCGGGGGCGATTATAAGCTGATCGAAGAAAGCGATGATCTGAATGCTCTTTTGTACTCATATCATGAACTTGCCGACAGTTATGAAAACCTTGTCCTTACCGAGAATGACAGGGTACTGATAATGGAGTACGGAATCGTCGAATTCAAGGTCGACGAAGGGTGCAGTATCGAACTTTCCTATACATCAAAAAACGGTGATGATAAGACGATCAACGGTTGTTATGGGATCGACGCCGCCTATATCGGGACTTCCGATACATTGGATACTGTTGAATTCATGATCAGTGGGGATACAGGAACGACATCTATCGATAATGTCATCCTTCATCCTTACGAAAGTCTGGATGTCACCAATACACGGTATCGGGTCACAAGCGGGTCATTATATCACGACATCAAAGCCCAGCTTATCGAAGATTATGTTTATAAGAGCATCGAACTGGGACCATCACCTAGTTATCTTAGCTATGATGAGGTGTATCAGAGTTATGATGGGCATTATTTTTATCGTTCGTTTTACGATATGATCGATGATTATAGAGAAAACAGCCATCAAAGAGCTGTCAACAGCACATCGCCATACTATAACTACTACATGTATCTGCCGCATCGAAGTACGACCAATTATACATATGAGGATCTGAATGCTTATTTCAGTGATACTCTTGTCTTCAATGGCCGATTGGATACATACTACGATTTCAATTACGACAACGCTAATGATGATGTCAATCGTTCACAATATGTCGATAATGTCGATGCTTTTTTCGAGAATCAATACCGATACGGAGCCAATGCGATGATGATGATCAGTTTAAGTATCCATGAATCATCATACGGCAAGTCGTACAATGCTTTCGTCCAGAATAATCTATTTGGTCATGCGGCGTTTGATACGGCACAAGAGCGCGCCAACAGCCGTTATACGACCGTCGCCCGAAGCATCTATTCGCATGCCAAGTATTACATCTCCGATCTGTATGCTGACCCGACCAGCAGCGTATACGGGGGATCGTTCTTTGGCGATCTTGCCTCAGGCATGGGCGTCGAGTATTCGAAAGATCCATACTGGGGAGAAAATCTCGCCAGTGATTATTACAGTTTTGACCGCGCGTTGGGTTTACGAGACCTCAATAATTACTGTCTTGGTATCATTGAAGATGAGGAGGCGATCGTCGTCTATGCTGATGAAGAGATGACAACGGTAAAAGCGACGATAGAAGATATCGATCCCTATAGTTTTGTCATTCTCAAGGAGAATGAGGGAACTTATAAAGTCCAGTTTGATGGTTGTGCAAATGAAGATCTGACGTATGATTTCACGTTGGATATCGGCTATATCGACAAAACAGTCGTCGACTATCTTTTAAACGAACAGACGATCGGTGAGGAAACATATCACACAGTGACATTTGTGATCGATGATGATTCATCGGTGGTCCTTAAAGTCGCCGACGGACAGATGCCTATCATCGATGCTCCTTCTAAGGAAGGATATATCTTCAGGGGTTTTGCGGAAGAATTGGTCCCGGTAAGTGAAGATACCACCTATCATTGTCTTTACGATGAGATCCGATCGATCACTATGATATCGCTGCCGGAAACGACCTTGGCATTGAACGGTGTCATATCCCTGGAAGGGGGCGTGCTTAAGGTCGTCTACAGGGATGAATCGGGCAGAGAGGACAGTTTTGAAGTAGAACTTAACAGTGACATGGTCACAAATTACGATCTTTCAACGCCGGGCAAACAGAATATCATCGTCTCTTATTGCGGGATGGTCACAAGTTACGAAATAACCGTTGACAGCAGTCTCTATGAAAGCCGTGTATATCTTGATGAGAAGATACCGGAGATCATCGATCGTCTGAAAAACGGCGAAGAAGTTGATGGTGATGAGATACTGGAGATCAAAAAGGCGATCTTAGATACTGATTATGTTCTGGACAATGATGAGATCGTCCTGTTTGACCAGATCCTGCTCGATCGCTATGAAGGTGAAGTTAATTTTCATATCAGCGGTCTGCGCTTGCTTTCGATATCGGGGATGGCTCTTTCTTTGGATATCGAGGACAGCTATCAAAGCGGATTGAAACTGTTGCCTGATACCTATTATCTCTACTCGGGTATCAGTGATTATGAAGATGAGGTATATCTTGAAAAGATCAGCAGTGCCTATGGTTTTGATATCGTCACTTCTTTTTCGATCTATTTTAAAAAGAACGATGAGATCATTACCAATGACGGCCCATTCATCATCGAACTGCATGATGATGAGTTGGATACGCATAAAATATACACCGTGTATAACGTCGATGACGATGGTGATGTGATCAAATGCCGCACGACACAAAGCGCTGACGGCATCCAATTCACGACGATGGGCGATGGTAATTTCATGGTCCTGGCACTGGATTCGGCAAATGACTATACATTAAAAGGAGCAAACATCTTCAATATTACACCTGACAATGACGGTCCTGATACGGTGACGCTCATCTATGTCGGCGGTTTTTATGCCTCGATCGGTCTTGTGGATGTGATATTATACGTTTGTTATATGTATGAGGAGAAGAAGACAAAGGAATTATGGAGCGACTACAAAAAGTGCTGGCGAACGCCGGTGTTGCCTCAAGAAGAAAAGCTGAAGAGCTGATCGTCGAAGGACGGGTAAAGGTTGATGGTGAGGTCATCACCGCTTTAGGATACAAGGTAAACGGTAATGAGATAATCGAAGTTGACGGCAGACCGATCCGGAAAGAAGAAAAGGTCGTCTATCTTTTGAACAAGCCGAAAAACGTCATATCCAGTGTCAGGGATGACAAAGGACGTCTCTGTGTAAGTGACATCGTTCAAAGTGAATATCGGCTTTTCCCGATCGGTCGTCTGGACTATGAAAGCAGTGGATTGCTACTTATGACAAATGATGGCGATCTTGCCAACAAGATATTGCATCCGCGCTTTTCGATTCCCAAGACTTATGAGGTCACAGCACAAGGTGATCTTACGATCAAAGAGATCAGCAAGCTGAAAAAAGGAGTTGTTTTGGATGACGGTTATAAGACCGGCAGAGCCGATATCCGGTATATCGATTCCAATCTCAATAAAAAGACCCATCGTTATATCGTGACGATATACGAAGGGCATAATCGTGAAATAAGAAAAATGTTTGAAACAGTCAAAGCCAAAGTGATCAGACTTAACCGGATCAAAGAGGCCAATATTGAACTCGGTGACCTCAGGCCGGGAGAATATCGCCGGCTGAAGATCCACGAGGTCAAGATGCTGCGCCAGTATCTAGATCGCGATGATATCTGAGGTGATGCGTTCGGGATCGATGAATATCGTCTTGTAGTTTTTGATCGAGACAAGACCTGCCTTCGATCCTTTTATTTTCCTGACATCTTTTATCAGACAGTAGTCGACCGGTACCGATGACGAATATCGTCCTTTGGAATAATAGGCTGCAACATTGGCACAGAAGCGTATCGTCTCTTCATCGGGTGTGCTCGTATCGACACAAAGGTGGGCGCCATGATAGCTCTGTGCGTGAAACCACGTATAATCGCTGTGGGCGTATTTAAAGGTCAAAGTATCGTTTTGGATATTGTTTTTGCCAAAAGTGATCGTATGATCTTTAAACCGGATCTGATACAGATGATATTTTTCCTTTTTCTTCTTTAATGTTTTTTTATTGGCAGCGCGCAGGTAGCCGTATTTTACAAGCTCTTCTTTGATCATCTGAGCATCCAGGAAATTGGCGATCTGGAGCTGTTCGAGCAGAGAAGAAAAATAATCTAATTCTTCCTGAGCGATGTCGATCTGTTCCAGAAGATATTTAGTGCTGCGCTTTTTCTTCTGATAACTGTTATAGTAGCGATTGGCATTATCCTTGATCGAGATCTTTGGATCAAGTGCTATTACAATCTCTTTATCATCGTAATCTTTGGTCGTGATTGCATCAAGACCCTTTTCAGCGAGATTGCCATACATGTACAACAGATCGCCTTTTTCTTTCAGTTCTTCAGCGTTTCTGGCACTATTTAAAGTATCGTTCAACTTATTGATCTTTTCATGGAAATGTTTGATCTGCCTTTGAGTATATTTGAAAAGATCACCGGTTATTTCTTTGATCCTTGCCTTTTCTTCCAGCTCATAATATACAAGATCAAAACCTTCATCGAGATCGTACATCTTGAAATCCCGGTTCAGGTGTTTTAGCGGGATGATGTGAAACGCAGCCGATTCATCGAGATCGGTGATATATAAAGCATGACTCTCCTTTATCTCTTTGATGATATCCGGATATTTTTCTCCCTGCTCCATCCGATAGAAGACCTCTTTTTGTAATAGGGGCGAGAAACCCATGAGCTGAGATACCAAAGACCGGTCAAAATCAACCTCTTGACTGTTGAAGGGATCGGCTTTGTCCTGCTTCTCCGGCCAGACAAAAGTCGCTCCCGGCCAGATCGTGCGCTTGTTGTTTTCAAAAGGTGGGATCCGCTTTAAAGCATCGATGATCTTATCGTTTTCATCCACGAGGATGATGTTGGCATATTTGCCCATGAGTTCGATATGCAGGCGATAGTGTTTCGTATCATAGAGGTCATTGAGATTACGGATATAAAAGATCAGGTAACGGTCATAATCATTCTGATCGATCCGTTCAATGATCCCGTTGCTGATGTATTTTCTAAGACCCATCACAAAGGCATTCGGCTCGCCATTGGCGTCGTAATTCTTATTGGTGAAATGGATTCGATTGTAAAGACTGTGCGTCGATATGAGAAGGTCTTTTCTTTTGCGTTCGGCGTGAACGTTCAAAACGATATCGTCGCTCGATATCTGAGTGATGCGGTTGATCCGCATCGGTAAAGACGCTACAAGGTGATCCTTTTCTTTGCTTAAAATAATACCGTCGATTGCCATGAAAAAATTATACCATTTTCTGAAAATATATAGTATTATATTTACATGAATAGGGGATTATTGATCGTCTTTTCCGGTCCTAGTGGGGTTGGAAAGGGTACAGTGCTAAAGCAATTGATGGCGGATAAGGAATTGAATCTCGCTTATTCGGTGTCGATGACGACCAGATTACCACGCAAGGGAGAGGTTGATGGTGTCAATTATTTTTTCGTGAGTGAAGAACGCTTCAAAGAAGCCATCTATAACGATGAACTCCTGGAGCATGCGTGCTTTGTTGATCATTATTATGGAACACCGAAGGCTTATGTTGAAAAGATGCGCAATGACGGATACAATGTCGTCCTTGAGATTGAGACTGTCGGGGCTAAACAGATCATGAATGCCTATAAGTATGATAATGGCTGTATCTCGATCTTCCTGACGCCACCCGATATGAAGGAACTTGAAGCACGGATCCGCAAAAGATCAAGTGAGACGGATGATGTGATCGAAAAGCGCGTCTTAAAAGCCACGCAGGAACTGCGGGAGACATATCGCTATGACTATGTCATATGCAATGACAATGTCGAAGACGCTGTGAAGAAGATCAGGCAGATCATCATGGGAAAGATGCTCGAGCGGTAAGCCGTTGGCGTTTTTTGGAAAGATATGATGCCGGTGATCAGCTTTTGGTGTGCTCATATCGCATCGTCATGGTCATAAACATAAACAGTTAAGGATCTGAAACGATATAAACACAGGATATGCTTTGATATCCTGTTTTTTGATCTATTGCAATTAAAAAAAGAGGTTTGAGACCGATTATCCATCTGATCTTTAACCTCTTTTTCATCCATTAACGGTTGTAGTATTCGATGACCAGCAATTCGTTGACTTCTGGATTCAACTCTTTACGTTCAGGATGACGGACATAAGTTCCTTTTTTGTTTTCCTTATCGACAGAGACGAAATCCTTGGTAGCGATCTGTGCGTCGAGCGCATCATTGATCACTTGCAGATTGCGTGATCTTTCTCTGACCTCGATCACTTGACCCGGTTTGACGATGAATGACGGAATGTCTACCTTGTGGCCATCAACAAGGAAGTGACCGTGGTTGACAAGCTGTCTAGCGGCACGTCTTGTCGGTGCAAAACCCATACGGTATACCAAGTTGTCTAATCTTGATTCAAGCAAGATAAGCAAGTTAGTACCTTTGACACCGCTCATTCTTGATGC
>CASEHR010000030.1 GCA_949287785.1 uncultured Bacillota bacterium
ACTTTAAAAGCGGCAATACATACACCGATTATCCGGCTTTGAAAAAGGCTTTTATAAAATACAGTGATGCCGACATAGATGAAGTACTGTCAGAAGCAGTCAGAAGACACAAAATCGTCGTCGATGAAGAACGTTATTACACGATCAGTTCTTACAACAGTGAGATGACAATAGCCAGATATCTTTTGAACATTGATGAACATACAGATCATTACGATATAGAAGCAGCCATCAAAGAGGTGAGCCAAAAAGAAGATGTCGAATACGATGAAACGCAGCTAAAAGCAATCAGAACTTATTTTGACAGTAATCTTTCTTTTGTGATCGGGGGTCCCGGTACCGGTAAAACAACGATCATCAAGGCTATTATCACTATTTTGCGCAAAGTAGATCCGATCGCCAATGTTGTCGTTGTAGCACCGACAGGGAGAGCTGCCAAGCGGATCAGGGAACTTTGTGATGTCAATTCCGAAACAATTCACGCCTTACTGCGCTGGGATAAGGAGTCTAATACCTTCATTCACAATACAGGCAATCCTTTAAATGTCGATCACATCATCATCGATGAGTTTTCAATGGTCGATAATTGGCTGTTTGCTTCTTTAGTCAGTGCATTAGGATCGATCAAACATATGTGCATCATAGGCGATGATCATCAATTGCCCAGCGTTGGTCCGGGCGATCTTTTGCATGACCTCATATCATCCGGTCTTTTCGAAACCACCTATCTCAAGCATATCCATCGGCAAGCAGAAGGTAGTTCGATCATCAAGCTGTGCCATGATATATTGAATGAAAAAGCTGACTTCAAGGACTTGGGTGATGACGTCATCTTCATTGACGAAGAAGGGATAAAGAGGGAAGATCTATTGGAACTCGTCGATCGTTTTCTGGATATGGGCTACGATCTGAGTGATATACAACTGCTGGCAGCAATGTATAAAGGGCAAAGCGGTATCGATACATTGAATCGCATGATGCAGGATCGATATAATCCCGATGATGAAACTTTAGAGTATCACGATCGTTATCGCTGCATTCGTCTGAATGACAAGATCATTCAGTTAAAAAACCAAAGAGACGACGATGTATATAATGGTGACATCGGTGTTGTCAAAGAAATCGATACTTATGATAAAGGTATTGAGATCATCGCCGAGTTTGATGGTATATTTGTCGATTATACCGGCGAAACTTTGTCCAATATCGCTTTGGCATACTGTATATCTGTCCACAAAGCCCAGGGAAGTGAATTTCCTGTCGTGTTTTTTATTTTCAATAAAAATCAAAAGCACATGCTCAATGCCAATCTCATCTACACAGCTCTATCAAGAGCGAGCCGATATCTCGTCATCGTCGGACCTCGGGATGTGCTTATCGACGGATTGCGACAAAAACTCATCAAGCGCAAAACTACTTTACAAAAACGCCTTTACTATCTGAAGGATAATGCGTTATAATACACCTGCACGAAAAAAAGAAGAGTACTTATATATTGGATTTCAGAGAATAAGTGGTTGCTGGAAACTTATCGAGATATATAGGGAAGCCGCTTTTTAGTCTGATGGACTCAGCGTATATCTGCGTTAAAGATTAAAGTAATAAGTAAAGGTGGTACCTCGCAACAGCGACCTTGGAATCACCTTTTTTATTTTTTAGGAGGATTAAATGAAAAGACTTACAGGTAACATGACAAGACAGTTGTTCCTCGACTTCTTCGCTTCAAAAGGTCACATGATCGAACCGAGCGCCAGTCTGGTGCCGATCAACGATCCGACATTGCTTTGGATCAATGCCGGTGTTGCAGCTTTAAAGAAGTATTTTGACGGAAGAGAAAAACCACGGGTCAACCGGATCACCAATGCTCAAAAGTGTATAAGAACCAATGATATCGAAAATGTCGGCAGAACCGCTCGCCATCACACATTCTTTGAAATGCTGGGGAATTTTTCGATCGGTGATTATTTCAAGGAAGATGCACTCAAATATGCGTGGGAATTCCTGACGAGTGAAGAGTGGCTGGGAATGGATAAAGAGAAGCTATATGTCACCGTCTATATTGACGATGACGAAGCGTATCGTATCTGGACGACGATCAATAAAGTCGACCCATCACACATCTTACGGACAAAAGAGAATTTCTGGCAGATCGGTGAGGGACCATGCGGTCCGGACAGCGAGATCTTCTATGACCGAGGTGAAAAGTACGATCCAGAGCATCTTGGTGAGAAACTGTTCTTTGAAGAAATGGAAAACGATCGTTATATCGAAGTATGGAACGTCGTCTTTTCACAATACGACGCCAAAGAAGGAGTCGACAGGAAAGATTACAAGGAACTGCCGCAAAAAAACATCGACACCGGCATGGGTTTGGAAAGACTTGTCTCGATCATCCAAGATGGTGAGACCAATTTCGATACCGACCTCTTTTTACCTATTATTGAAAAGACCAAAGAGTTTTCCAAATTTCCATATGAAGGTGAATACAAGATGGCATATCGGGTCATTGCCGATCACATCAGGACGGTAACGTTCGCCTTGGCTGATGGTGCCACTTTCTCCAATGAAGGCAGGGGTTATGTCTTGAGAAGGGTATTGCGTCGTGCATGCCGTTATGGCAGATCTCTTGGCATCAACAAAGCCTTTATGTATGAGATAGTAGATACTGTGTGTGCCATGAACAAGGCATACTATCCATATCTCGAAGAAAAGAAGGATATGGTCAAAAAACTGATCAAAAAAGAAGAAGAGATGTTCCTTGAAACACTGAGCAATGGTGAAAAAATGCTCGATGACGCCATTAGCAAAGCAAAAGACGGAATCTTAAGCGGAGAAGTTATATTCAAGCTCTATGACACCTATGGCTTCCCTAAAGAGATGTCTGTTGAAATCGCCGAAGATAAGGGACTCAAGGTCGACCTTGCTGGTTTTGATAAGGCGATGGCTCGTCAGAAAGAAATGGCAAGAAGCAGTCGTCAAGTCAGTGAATCAATGCATAACCAATCTGAAGATCTTCTCAATTTCAAAGCACCATATACTTTCACCGGCTATGATCATGACCAGGATGACGGCACTGTCATCGGTATCTTTAAAAGCGGAAAAAGAGTCGAAGAAACATCAGATGTATCCGACGTAGTCTTTGACCGATCACCATTTTACGCAGAAAGCGGCGGCCAGATCGCAGACATCGGCATAATAGAAAATGAACATTTCAAAGCTGAAGTGCTTGATGTCAAAAAAGCCCCGAACGGTGAAGCACTGCATCATATCCAAGTCCTATACGGCGCTTTAAAAGAAGGTGATAAAGTCCACCTTTCAATCGACAGCGAAAGAAGGAAAAAGATAAGAGCAAACCATTCATCCTTGCATCTTCTGCAAAGCGCGCTGATTACTGTTTTGGGCGATCATATCAAGCAAGCTGGTTCATATGTATCTGATACCTATGCCCGTTTCGACTTTACTCATTTCGAAAAAATATCAGACGAAGATCTTGCGAAAATCGAACATAAAGTCAATGAATACATTATGGGTGCATATCCTGTAACGACAAGTATCTACGATATCGATGAAGCAAAAAAACTGGATGCGATCGCTTTATTCGATGAAAAATACGAGGATAAGGTCAGGGTTGTTAAAATGGGTGATGTATCTCTTGAGTTCTGCGGCGGCACTCATGTAAGTAATACACAGGATCTCGGCCTTTTCAAGATCCAAAGTGAAGAATCAATCGGTTCCGGTATCCGTCGTATCGAATGCACCACCAAGATGGTTGCCTATGAATCATTCAGAAAGCAAGAAGACCGATTGGGTGATATCGCAAAAAAACTCGATCTGAAAGGTACAAGCGCGATCGAAGACAAGATCGACAGCCTCCTTGAAACGATCAAGACAATCAAGGAAGAAAACAATAAGATGAAAAACAGTCTTGTCAATTATCAAGCGGATGAACTGTTAAGTAACGCGATTGAAAAGAATGGTCATCGTTATCTGTTTTTGCGTCTGAATGATCCGGATATCAAACTCAAGGATTTTGCGATAACATTGCGTAATAAACTGAATGATGGTTTTGTGTTTATCGTAAATACCACAAACGATAAGGCCGCTGTCGTCTGCGCTTGCAGTGATGGACTTAATAAAGAGGGCATCAAAGCAGGGCAGATCATCAAAGAAGCCTGTGCAATGATTGCCGGCAAAGGCGGTGGACGCGATGATGTTGCCCAAGGTGGCGGCGATATAAATGCCGACATCAAAGGGATGATCGAACACATCAGAGATATCGTAATGAAATGATCGAATCAGAGCGATATAAACTATCGCTCTTTTACGATGTTATTTGCTATATTATGTCTTTTCGTCTTTTAAAAAGAGACCAAATATTATAGAATTAATCAATAAAAAGGAGGCTGAATATGGCAAAGGATATCGACCAGACAATGGCATTTCACGCTGATTTTATCAGAAGGGAAAATATTAAGCATCTTTTGAGCGATGTTGAGGAAGCTTTGAAAGAAAGGGGTTATAACGCCACCAATCAGATCACCGGTTATCTCATTTCCAATGATCCGGCTTATATCTCATCGCACAATAATGCCCGCTCTAAGATTCAAAGTGTCGAGCGTTACGAGATCATTGAAGAATTGGTGCGTTTTTATTTAGAGCACAAGTAATGCGAATCGCTGGTTTTGACCTAGGGACGGTCACACTCGGGATTGCTGTTTCTGATCAGAATGGCAAGATCGCTTTTAGCAAGGAAACATGGCGATATGAAGACGGTGATCTAAAAAGTCTCGCTATAAAAGCATGCGACTATCTCAAGGATTGCGGCATTGAAACGGTCGTTCTCGGTTTGCCAAAGCACATGAATGGTGATGTCGGCATCAGCGGAGAGAGGTCTCTGGCTTTTAAGGACGCCATGGAAGCGGTAAATAGCGATCTCAAAGTCGTCATGTGGGATGAACGTCTGACAACGACTATCGCACTTAAAACAATTGCTATTACTAAGACTAAACATAAAGCTCAAAAGCGAAAAGCTAAAGTCGATTCTTTAGCTGCGGTCAATATCTTGCAGTCATATCTTGATAGTTTGAATAGAGGATAATAATGGAAAATAAGATATATATTAAAGATGAAGAAGGAAATGAAGTTGAGATGGAGATCTTCTTTACCTTCGAAAATGGCGATGATCGCTATGTCATCGTCCACGATAGCGAAACAGATGACTATTTCAGTTTTGGCTATGATGATAATGGAAATTTGAGACCTATTGAAGATCCGGAAGAGTTTGCACTCGTGGAAGAGGTTTTCAATACGTTCACCGGAGATGACGATGAAGAAGATCTATAAGATCATCATCATCGTCATATTAATCGTTATGCTGGCCGGCGTTGGTGTTTTTTTCTATGTCGATTCAATGATCAAAGCTCCTGGTGGAAATAGAGAGATAACCTTCACTGTCGAAACAAACAATACGCCAATGACGATATTTGAAAGACTTGAAGCAGATGGCATGATCAAAGATCACACCATCGCTTACTACTATACCCGTATCTTTCTGAATCCAGACTTCAAGGCTGGTGATTATTTGATAAACAGTGATATGCCCTTAAGCGAGATCGTTTCATATCTCAGTGATGACGATAACGCTCTTTTAGATACGGTGACGATCACTTTCCCGGAAGGTGATTGGCTCAAAGACTATGCGGAAAAGATCGCAGAAGTCACTGATGTTACGAGTGAAGAACTACTCAATTACTGGAATGACGAAGCTGTGATAAGAGGATACATGGAAGACTATCCGTTTCTGACCGAAGAGATATTCAATGAAGGGGTCCGTTATTATCTAGAAGGTTATCTGTTTCCTGATACTTATGAATTCTATCGGGATACTGATGTCTCAGAAATAACCGAACGTTTTCTTGACCGAACATTGGAAGTCTATAACGAACACCGGGCCAGCTTTGAAAACAGTGATCTCAGTACCCATGAGATCTTCACTTTAGCCAGTATCGTTCAATACGAAGCCGGTAATAAAGAGGATATGGAACTCGTTGCCAGTGTATTCTTGAATCGTTTAGCTATCGATATGCCTTTGCAAAGCAGTGTTACGGTATGTTATGCAATGGACATCGATAAAGAAAACGACTCCTGGACAGTATGTGAATACAATCCTGATTTTGATTCACCCTACAACACTTATATGTACAACGGCTTGACACCGGGACCGATCTTGAATCCGGGTGAAGATGCAATCATGGCTGTCATCGAGCCTGTAACAAGTGATTATCTCTATTTCATGGCTGATGTCTGCGGCGATGGAACTGTTTACTATGCTGTTGACTACGCCGAACATCAGGCGAATGTTGAACGATATAATACGTGTTATTAGGAGGGCGAATGGGAAGACCGATAATCATAGGTATAGCCGGCGGCAGCGCTTCTGGCAAATCATCGATCGCAAGAAAACTGCGCAGTGCCTTCGATGACTACAAGACAGTCATCCGTATAAAGGAAGATGACTACTACAACGATCAAAGTGACATGACCATGGAAGAGCGTTTAAAGGTCAACTATGATCATCCTTTTGCGTTTGATCACGATTTACTCATATCCCAGCTTCAGGACCTGATAAATGACCAGACTATCGAAAAGCCGATATACGATTACGTTGAATATACCCGAAGCAGTAAGACTGAACTTATCGAAAGCGGCGATGTCATCATCCTGGAAGGTCTTTTTGTCCTGGAAGATGAGCGTATACGTGATCTTTTGGATATTAAAGTATATGTCGATACACCGGCTGATGTACGCTTTATCCGTCGTTTACAGCGTGACATCAAAGAAAGAGGACGGTCGATTCAAAGCATTGTCGAGCAATATATGAGCGTTGTTCGTATCATGCATGATCAATTTATTGAACCGTCGAAAAAATATGCTGATATCATCATTCCAGAAGGTGGTCACAACGCCGTAGCCATCGATCTTCTGATCACTAAAATTGCTAGTATATTGAACTAAAACATGCTAAAATCATTGCGAAATTGGAGGAAATATGGCAGATAACAAATATTACATTACAGAAGAAGGCCTTCAACAATTAAAGGAAGAGCTGGATCGCTTAGTACACGAGACAAGAGCTGAAGTCATCGAGGAGTTGAAAGAAGCGCGAGCTCAAGGCGACTTATCCGAAAATGCCGATTATGATGCTGCACGTGATCGTCAAGCCCAGGTCGAAGCGAGAATCAAGCAGGTCGAAGAACTCATCAACAATGCCGAGATCATCAAGAGCGGATCTGATACCCGTTACGTCCGTGTCGGTTCTACAGTTGAAATTGAAGAGCTTGATACAAAAGCACTCAGCACATACACGATCGTCGGTACTATTGAAGCAGATCCTTTAAATGGTAAACTATCCAATGTCACACCGCTGGCGGAAGCGATTCTTGACCAAAAAGTCGGCGATATCGTCACAGTTAAGGTTGATGAGCCTTATAAAGTAAAGATCATAGCCGTCAAATAATCCTAATTTATTAGGATTTTTTTGTAGTTATTACTTAGACCAAGCAGAAGTACTATGAAAAAGAAGATTCTTTTACTGCTTGGTCTTTTTCTTTTGATCCTTTACCTTATCAATTATCTGGCCGAAAGTCAAAACGAAAAGATAGCGATCGATTGTAAACCGAATATTCCACCTATTATCAAAAAAGATGATGAAGTGATTATTCAAGAGGGAGATATCTTTCATCCGGAGCTTTTTGTCGAAGTAATATATCCTTTTGACAACAAGATTATTTTCGATCATTCATTCGATACAACGATGACCGGTGTTCAAACAATTCCCTTCAGCGTTGAATACGGTTATGAACTTCTTTTCTCTTCATTTGATCTGAGAATTATCAAAAGGGAGAAAGAAGTGGTAACAGTCGAGAAAATCGTTGAAAAAATAATCGAAGTACCTGGTGATACATCAGTGAATCATGGTGAAGGAAAAGATGATGAAACGTTGATTGATAATAATGATATCATCGATGACAATAAAGATATCATCTATGAAGAAGAGGTCATCCGACAACCGATCGAAGACCAGCCTTATTTCAATAGCAGACCAGATATTTCGATTGCCAGGAACAGTGATCTTCAGACCTTGACCAGAATGCTGGCGGATGTTGATACCAATGTTCAGGTCAGTATCGATTACAGTAACGTCAATCTATCGGAGTGCGGCACATATCCCGTTTACTATTACACAGATATCGGTGAATATATGATCAATGTAACCGTATATTAGGATTTTCCGAAAATACATCCTTATAAATGTTTGAAGGAGGGTGTATGCGTAAATTAATATTGCTTACTATTTGTTTGTTGCTTTGTACATTGATATCTGTTCCTGTAAATATTCATGCAGAAGAATGGGACCCCGGGATCGTGACTGAAAATGAAGATTGGTTCTTTGATATGGAAAATGTCCATACCGTCAAAATGACGTATCCGGAAGAGAGAATTATTGAACTGCACAAGATGTATTATAAACCGCTGAAGGAAACTGTATTCTGTTTACATCCGATGCGGCCGGCTGACGCTGATGCCGGGTATAAAATTTTTACTTGGATGAGTCGGAACAATACCTATACTCAGGCCCAGAGCATTGAACTCGCTAAGATTGTTACTGCTTATAAGATGCTCGAGCCGGATCACAAAGCTAATCTTACGACGACGGAGTATTATGCAGCGGCAGCCTTTTTGATCTATTCAACTTTGTATTACGACTTCGATGAACAGATCAAATATACATTCGATACAACCGATCCTGCCAGTACATA
>CASEHR010000031.1 GCA_949287785.1 uncultured Bacillota bacterium
AGGGTAAGATCAGGGCAAGTTCCCGATAAAGGATCCTGAAAGACGCGACTTATAAAACTCGCTCTCTCGTACTCTTTTAGATTCGTGATGTCTTTATCATCGAGTATTATGTTTCCTTCATCGACTTTCAGGGTTCCGCTGATAAGATTCAGAAGCGTAGATTTACCAGCCCCGTTGCCGCCGATGACTGTAATGAAGTCACCATTGGATATCTCTAACGACAGATCGTGAATGATCTCTTTCTCCGTCACTTCGCCGATGTCGAATGTTTTCTTGATATTCTGAATCTTAAGCATTTTTCTTTACCTTCTTTTTCAACAGATCGCCATTGGCGACAAATATAGCAATTGCAACGGCGATCGCTGTAAACAAGCGTATATCATTAGCCGAGATAAAATCTGTGTTGATCACTAAAGCTACCAGCAGTCTGTAGATTATCGAACCGAATACGATTCCAACAAGACTTAAAAACAGATTCTTTCGTTTAAAGATCACTTCACCGATGATGACACTCGCAAGACCGATGACGATAGCACCGATACCCTGACCGACATCCGCATACCCGTTATATTGACTTACCAAGCATCCACTCAGAGCAATAAGACCATTCGCTACCATCAATCCAACGATCTTGGTGATATTGGAATTGACCCCGTTGGCTCTGATCATTTTGTCATTGTTGCCGCAAGCAACGATCGTATAGCCATATTCCGTATTGAAGAACCACACCATCAAAGCTATTACGACGATGACAGCAATAACCCCAAGGATTATCGCAGCATCGCGATCCCTTTGCATCCCTAATAACCCGCTTATCTCCGTTAAGATCGTATTTGACTGGGTCAAAGAGGTATTGGCTTTACCCATGATCCTGAGATTGACAGAGTATAGACCTGTCATTGACAGAATGCTTGAAAGCAAGATCGGAATATGCAGCTTAGTATGCAATAGTCCTGTTACAAGCCCGGCTAATGCACCGGCAATGGTCGCAAACAGAATCGCAAGAAGCGGCGGTGTGCCCGAAACGATTAAACTTGCGCACACCGCTCCCCCTAATGTAAATGAACCTTCAGCAGTAAGATCGGAAATATCCAGAATCCGGTAAGTGACATGGATACCCATTGCCAGGATGGACCATAGAAGTCCTTGGGCAATGGCAGAAGTTAATATCGACTGCATTACTCAGCCACATCCTCCCCGCGTTGTAAAATACTATCCGGAATGGTAACGCCGATTTTTTCAGCCGTAGCGGAATTGTAGAAGACAGTCAGCTCATCTTGTGTCTCGACACCGAAATCCTCAATCGAAGATTCGCCATTCAAGATCTTAACAGCCATTTCGCCTGTCTGATATCCGATCTCATAGTAATCAGCACCAAGAGACAATAGCCCACCATTGGCACAGGAATTGGATTCACCAGTCAAGACCGGAACACTATGCTCTTGCGCAAAGATGTCTACACTGGCCATCGCACTAGCGATATTATTATCAGTAGGGACATATAATGCGTCGATATCGTCGCCGAATGATTGGAGCGTATCATCGATCATCGTCTTGTCCGATACGGTCTTGACAATCGTTTCCAAACCGCGACCCGCTGCTTCTTCAACCATCTGATCAGCCTGGATCTTCGAATTCGGTTCACTGGATGTATAGATAATACCGATCGTATGGATATCTGGATCAAATTCCAATAAGAGATCCAGCTGTGCATCCATCGGACATCCATCTGATACTCCGGCGATCAATTCGCCGCCTTCATTGGATGAAACAAGACCTGATTCAACGAAATCGGTAACAGCGGTCGCCAGGATCGGCGTATCAACATTGATGTTCTGTAACGCCTGAGCCGGTGTCGTCGCGATAGCCAAGACCAGATCAGGATCATTGGCCATGATACTTTCAGCCATCGTCGTCAGATTTGACTGATCGCTTTCCGGATTCTGATAATCGATAACGAGGTTTTCACCTTCTACAAAACCACCGTCACTCAAGGCATCGACAAAGCCCTGTCTTGAAAGATCGAGCGCATCATGAGTCATGAGTTGTAAGATACCAACTGTCTTTACAGCCGTATCATCATTACTGCTTTGACTGCTGCACCCGGTCACCAACAATACAACAAGCAACATCACAAATAATTTTTTCATTTTTTCCCTCCTGTTTGTAAGAAATAAAAAGATCCGCCCATAAGGACGAATCTCATCGCGTTACCACCTTAATTCACCAGCCTATCACTAGACCAGCCTCTGAAAGCTACCAACATAGCCCAACACTTTAACGGGTGTTAATCGTGACAGCCTACTTAAGTTCAGTGTCCCTCTCACCGGTGTATTCACGATATCTTCCTGACTGTTTTCACCAACCACAGTCTCGCTTCAAGTGAAGTTGTACCGTTACTATTCCGGATCATTGCGTTTATTTCTTATGGCTAATTTATACACCGTTTTCAAACAAGTGTCAATAATTTTTGAATAAAATTTTCAATATCAATAATGTAAATTATTTCATAATAGATCATAATGTTGCATAGCCTTGAAGATACCGTCATCGTCGACATCTGCTGCCACGTAGTCTGCCATGCTCTTCACTTTGTCGGTTGCATTACCCATGGCTACTGCGACTTTACAGTACTTCAACATATCGATATCATTATCGCCATCACCGATCGCCATCGTTTCCTCTTTTTTTATTCCATAAAGGTCCAGAATCCTTTTAATACCCTCTACTTTACCTTCATTGTCACTGAAAATATCAACACAACCATTGAACCAACTGGTAAATCGCAAGCCTTTTTTGGGAAATACTTCTTTGTAAAAAGTATCATCACTATAAGGTCTGATATAGGTCATCGCCTGATAGATGTGATCGCCATGATAATCATCGACCGGTGCGATGTTATCGCGGGCGTTGAGCAACGTAAAAGTCTCCATTACCCGGTCATCGATAAAATTGTGATATATCCTTTCCTTCTCTGTGATCATCAAAGGGATCTTCTTTTCGTAGAAAACATCAACGATAGCTCTGGTCATTTTTTCATCAAAGGGTATCTCATAGATGATCTCACCATTGTCACTAAGACCTAATTGCCCTGTCAGAGTCAGATAACCGTCAAAATGGATGTCTTTGACCGGCATCTCTTTAATAGCCTTGAAGCTCCTGCCTGTCGCCACAAAACACTTGATCCCATTCTCCTTTAATCTCGAGATCGCCTCTTTGGTCGATGGCAAAGTACTGTGTGTCTTGAAAGAAACCAGCGTACCGTCCACATCAAAGAAGATCGCTTTGATCATTCAGCCTCCAAGGCATAATAGATACACTTATGCACAAGATGACGGTATTCGATATTCTCACTCTTATCGATCTTCTTCATCCCTGCCTTCTGCATTACCCTTCCGCTAGCCGGATTTTCTTCAAAATGCGCACAATCGATACGCCTGAATCCTCTTTTAAACAAATCATCAATAGCGGCTTTTAAGCTTTCAGTCATATAGCCATGGTTATGATATTCGGGATCGATGAGATAACCGAGTTCGATCGTCTTATCTTTGATGATCACATCATTCAAAAGCCCGATGATCTTATCATCGAGATAGATGCCGTAAACATAGTGCCTGTCATCATATGATAATTCCTTCAAGCGTCTGAAAAAATCATCTTCCTGTGCCTTGTCTTCAAAGTCCGGAAGCATACAGGTCTTATATACTCTTTCATCTTTGAAAATACGGATAAGATCCCTTTTATCACGATCATATAACGGATGCAACGTTACCCTCTTGCCGGTGATGAATAATGTCTTTTCTTTACTGAGTTCTTCGAGGCGTTCTTTGGCATATCTGTGATCTTGATCAGCAGCTTTCTTATACCAAAAGATCGCCTTGCTGATATCTTTTTCGGTGCCAATACCTTCTTCATACATACAAGCGAGATTATACTGACCATCCCATTCACCGGCTTCAGCTGCCCTCTGCATATATTCCAGAGCCCTTCGGCTGTCTTTCGCTGTACCGATACCCTCTAAAAGGCAATAACCCGCTTGCGCTATTGCATAAGGAAGATTTGTCTCCCGGACGATTTCTTCCAAGTTTTTGAAATACAGGTCATACTGTCCCTTTTCATAGAATTTATTCAAAGCTATGCAACGGGCCAGATCTCTGGAGATAGTATAGTGGTTCATCTTTCAATTACTCCCTTGATTATCTTGCTTGCGACCATTAAGCCAGAAGCCCCGGCTTGTGACAAGGATCTTGTGAAACCGGCTCCATCGCCTAACGCATAGATATTATTGGTGCTGTCGATCAAAAAATCATGAGCTTTCGGCCTTGAGGAGTAATATTTGCATTCAACGCCATAAAGCAGTGTATCGTAGTTATTGGTTCCGGGCGCGACCATACTTAAAGCATCTAGCGTTTCAATGATATTATCAAGTTGTCTTTTCGGCATGCAAAGCGACAGATCACCTGGTACAGCATTCAATGTCGGCCTGACGCTCGATTCGAGCAGACGCTTGTCATCTGTTCGCTTACCGTTTTTGAGGTCTCCCAGTCTTTGCACGATGACACTGCCTCCACTTATCTTATTAGCTAAGGAAGCGATGCTTTTTGCATATTCGATAGGTTCATTGAATGGACTTGTGAAGTTGGTCGTCGATAAAAGAGCGAAGTTTGAATTATTGGACTTTTTCGCTTCATCTTTGTATGCATGCCCATTAACCGTCAGGATACCGTTGGTGTTTTCGGTAACGACATGTCCTCTTTCGTTGAAACAGAACATCCTGACAACATCGTGATACTGCTTTGTTGAGTATTTGATCTTCGGTTCATAGATCTCTTTGGAGAAATCTTCCCAGATCATCGAAGGAAGCTCAACACGCACACCGATATCGACCTGGTTGTTTGTCATCGGAAGATTGTTTCTTTGGGCCCATTTACGAAAATCCGTCGCTCCTGCCCGTCCCATAGCTAAAACGATATGTTCGCCATGAACTTCATAACTTTGCTCATGATCATGAAAAGAGACTGTATTTGTCTTAATATCGACATCATCCATTGTCGCCAATGTCATGATCTTGATCTTTCCCTTCAGATGATCGATAAGATTTTTCATCGTGACGAAATTAGCATCCGTCCCTAAATGTTTGACTCTTGCCGACTGCATATGCAGATCATATTTCAGACATTCCTTTTTAAGTCGAAGACTCGGTTCATAGACAGCTGAATCCGCCCCAAAAGACATCAATATCGCATCGGCTTTCAAAATGTATTCCATAACCAGTTCATGCTCAAAAAGATCCGGTAACCATCCGCCGTATTCTGTGGAGATGATGTATTTTCCATCACTGAACGCACCAGCACCAGCCATTCCTTCCATAATGGCACATGGGTCACATCTCAAACAAGCCTTGGTCCTCTTTTGAACGATCGGACATTGACGGTGATCAAGATCACGCCCTTTTTCTAACAGCAAGATCTCAAGATCAGGATCTTCTTTAACCAAGCCATAAGCACACATAAGACCACCGATACCGCCACCGACAATCACGACATCATAGTTTTTCATAAACACTCCTTTTAACCCTTAGATATGTTATCAAAAAAGAAGTATCGATAAAAGGTATTGTTGACTCATGCTTGAATATCGACCATCGGTTTTGATATGAACGGTATTATATGATCACAGAGATGATCGATATCGATTTTAAATATACCAATATTCATGCATCAACATGATAACGACGTATTTTAAAAGCCCTTCAAACGAGGGCTTTTAGAGAAAATGGTGACCCGTACGGGATTTGAACCCGTGAATGTCGCCTTGAGAGGGCGATGTGTTAACCGTTTCACCAACGGGCCGGATAAGGACTGAGTCCTTATTTACTTAATGCTGTTTTAGCTGTTTCGCAGATCGTCTTGAAACCTTCCGGATCGTGGATCGCAATTTCTGAAAGCATCTTTCTGTTGATACTTACTTCAGCTAACTTTAAACCATGCATGAGCTTTGAATAACTCAGATCGTTCATTCTGGCAGCTGCATTGATACGAGCGATCCAAAGTTTGCGCATATCTCTTTTCAGTTGCTTTCTGCCGATATATGCATAGCGTAATGAACGCATTACTTGTTCATTGGCTGTTCTGTACAGTAAGTGCTTTGAACCAAAATAGCCTTTAGCCAGCTTCAGGACTTTTTTACGTCTGTTTCTTGTTGGAGTTGATCCTTTTACTCTTGCCATTACTTATCCCCTCCTTAACCTTGTAAAAGTTCCTTGACGCGCTTAACATCTGAATGATCCATTACAGCTGATTTACGCAATTGAACTTTTTGTTTGTGTGTTTTGTTGGCAGCAAAGTGCGATGTATACGCATGGTGACGTTTGATCTTACCTGTGCCAGTGACTTTGCAACGTTTAGCAAATGTCTTCTTTGTCTTCATCTTTGGCATTTGATACTTCCTCCTATTTCTTTTTAGGTGCCAGTACACAAGAAACGGTGTTGCCCTCAAGATTTGGTTTTTTCTCGATCGAACAAAGATCACCTAGAGTTGCGATGAATTCATTCATGATCTTCATCCCTACTTCCTGCCGAGTGATCAGACGACCTCTGAAACGCATATCGATCTTGACCTTCATACCGCTCTCCAACCACTTTGAGGCTTGCTTTACCTTGGTTTCAAAATCATGCTTATCGATTACCGGTGATAAACGCAGCGGTTTTACTTCGGTAACATGCTGATTGCGTTTAGCTTCTTTCGCTTTCTTTTGGCTTTCAAAGCGATACTTGCCATAATCTAAGATCTTACATACGGCCGGCCGGGCATTCGGCGCAACACACAACAGATCAAGATCTAAATCATAGGCTTTTCGCAGCGCCTCATCTTTTGCCATAACGCCTAATTGATCGCCGTTTGGACCGATAACCAAGACTTCGCTGAAGCGGATACTCTCGTTGACTAGATCGTCATTTCCATTCTTTCTTGTGATAAAAGACACCTCCATTAAAATAAAAAGTGCGACCAAAGCCCACTTGAATAATCACTATTCCGTAGCAATCATTATACCCAGGTCCATAAGATCTCAGGTGAGAAGTGGTCTTCTTCTTTCTACATCTTTTTATTACGCGTGTATATTAGCATACCTTATGACGTATTTCAATATTTTTTCACTTATTTAATATAATCCTGCGGATCGATATCGACTCTTTGAACTGTGACCCCTTCTTTTCCAATTGTTACGACCGCATATGACGGACATGTACCATCCCGATTGAAATTACATGAACCGGGATTTATAAACCTGATACCTTCTTTTTCATAATCGGCGAAAACATGCGTGTGACCAAAAAAAACGATATCCGCCTTGTCCTGGATCGCCTTTGCAACCAGACCGTTATCCGAAAACGACGATACATAAGGATTGCCATGCAACATCTCGATCCTTTTGCCTTCAGCCTCCAGAAAGCGTACCCGCGGGTAATTCCGGTCATAGTCATTATTGCCCAATACCGAAACGAAAGGCATGAGTGCACTCATTTCCAATTCACTATCACCGCAATGCAAATACATATCGGCATCGCTCTCCCTTTCGAGTATATACTTCAAAACATGGGTATTATAGTGGTTATCACTTGCCAAGATGATCTTCATAACGATAATCCACCCCGATATATCTCTTTAAAAAGCGCTCAAGCTTATCTGATCTTTCCATATGTAAAGATATCTCTCCCTTTTCATCGCTGTCTTCTATTCCGAAGTCAAGACCTAAAGAATCAAAGACAGGGACATTATAATATTCATAAAATAGATCTTTGTAAATAGGATAATGCGTACATCCCAGAATAATCGCTCCGATATCCTTTGCATCGGTCATCTCGAACACCTGATACAATTTTGCTTTTACGACCTGTTTCGGCAGGCCTTCTTCGATATCCTTGGCCAGGCTTTTCAAAGCGACCCCGATGCTCTGATAACCTCTTTTTTCAAGCCCTTTTTGGTAACGCCCGCTTTTGATGGTAAAAGGCGTTGCAAACACGAGCACTTTTTTGTCTTTTGGTACATTCAATCTAGCGATCGTTTTTCCAATGATGTCATGAATAACGATCTCATCATCATTGAAGTCTATGGCGCTGCACAAAGTATTGCACGCAACGACGATATCTTGACAGCCACGCGCTTTAAAATAAGCTTTTATACCTGCAAAGATCGCTTTCAATTCTTCTTTTGACCGATCCCCATACGGCATATTCGCCTCGTCACCATAATAGATGATGTCGGTATGAGGATAGCGCTTATGAAGATCTTTTAATAAAGTGAGTCCGCCTACACCCGAATCACAGATCCCGATCATATCATTCTCCGAAATAGCGCAGATGACCGTCGCTGTACTTAAAGCCATGGACTGATGCATTTTCACTAAGCCAGTCATCTATTTCATCGTTTACGATCACATCTATAGCCAGACCAAGCTGGTGTTCACTTTTGCCGGGTCTTATCCGTAAACATGGGTCGTCACCGTCTTCATCAAAAAGTTCAACATAAGAAGCATAATCAATATAAGAATGACCGAAGACGATGGTTTTCGTATCAAAACCATCTTCTTGCATATGAATAATCATCTCTTCAAAGGCACCGATCGCTTTCTCACGCATTGTGATCGTTTGGTCATTGACCGATATCTCTTTGAGATCACGCGGAAAAAAACTGTATATCGTCTCATCTTCCCCGATGACGACATCATAAGATCGCGGTTGTTTGACAAGCTGTTCATCAATATCAGCCCGATAATAATCGCGTAGTGTCAGCGGACCATATTGAGCCATCAGGCTCATCGCCTCTTCATAGACGCCTTTGCTTAAAAAGAATTCAACACAATCGACGATATCTTCATCCGATATACCAAAACCCAGTGTCTTAAGCTCGTTGTATTTATCTGCATGATAGATATTAAAACCATCATAGGTGATATACTCTTTGAAATATACCGGCGCAATATCATATTCGATGATATATTCGATCTCTTCATCATTCAGGTATTCCCGGATCAGTTTTCGACTGTTCTCGTTTTGGTAAGGATAACGCGAAAGCGGATCAAAGTTATGATTCATATGTACATAACAGAGACCGAAGATCAGGATGATCGAAACTACTAACAACACCCTTTTCAGAAACATGACCTTATTATACCCTATTTCAAAAGCCAGTCAGCACCTTTGATCGTCTCATGATCCTGAAGCCCTTCAAAACCAACCTGACGACGGCACTCATAGATTCCGATCGCAACACAGTTCGCAAGATTCAGGCTTCTTGCTTCCCCGATCATCGGTAAGCGATAAGTCTCATCGAGATGGTCTCTCAGTATCGTTTTAGGAATCCCTGTTGATTCCTTACCGAATAGCAGATATATATCCCTTTGTTTATTGAAAACACATTTATCAAACGACTGCATGCCGTATCGCGAAAAATAGACGAATTGTCCTTTGCTGTTTTCCTGATAAAAGGTTTCGATATTGGGATATAAGCGATAATCCAGACCATCAATATAATCCATACCCGCTCTTTTGAGATGTCTTTCATCCAAATGGAAACCTAAAGGTTCAATCAAATGCAACCGGCAATCAAAAGCACGGCAAGAACGCATGATATTGCCGGTATTCTGCGGAATTTCCGGTTCGTATAAAACAACATTGATCATGATCTATCAATCTCCCTTTTGGCTAAATAGCGAAGCAATAAATACGCACATAGCGTCAGAACAACAAACACGACGATGATGAGAAGCACCAGATCAAAAAAGAATGGACCGGGTACCATCATGATAAGTCGGTCGACGGTCGGATCTAACAGCCACAAATCATTATTAAAAAAGATTTGATGAAAACTGCGCCAGAAAGCATCGAAATCGGCTATCGCCCAGATCGACAGAGCACCGACGACAGAAAACAGAACCAAATTGATCTTTTTATACGCTGAAAAAAAGGTCCGGAAAATGTCTTTGGCTCTGACGATCAAAAGATATGCCATACACACGATAAAGGTGATCAAAGCACTGAAACGCACGATGCTTACCATCTGATAAAGGTCACGCACATCGACCATATGCGCCGTTTCCCTTTCATTGAACATCATGACTTCTTTGCCATCGATCTGGACTTTTACATCCAAAGATTCATTTTCGCCAGTGATATAACCAAGCAAGACATCAGTCGCTCGTTTGAGGTCTTCATCGGATATCCCGATCGTTTCACTGACATTGTTTTTCGGATATTCATAAGCATAAAAAGCTTCATTAAAACATGTTATATCGATAACGAAGACAAAGCTAAAAATGACAAGACAGATAGCCAGGATATAACCGATGACCTTAATGCGCAAGATAATCCACCAACCCTTTTATTGCCATATAACGATGGGAGATGCGATTTTTAAGCTCCGCCGGCATCTCTGCTAAAGTTAAATCAAATCCGCGAGGAATAAAGATCGGATCATAACCAAAACCGTTTTTCCCTTCGGGTGAAGTTGCGATCGTGCCTTCCATAATTCCGATGAAATCTTCATCAACATCTTTGTCCATAAGCGATATAGCACAGGTGTAATAAGCGTATCGATCGCTGATATCCCTCATCATCCTGACGATCAGGTCATTTTTCTCCTTATATGGTAGATCACTCAAAAAACGAGCACTGTGAATATCCGGAAAACCGTTCAAATATCGGATACTTATTCCGCTGTCATCAGCGATCGTCATCATGTGATATTTTTCATAGTAATATCTTGCTTTGATCCTGGCATTGGCAATAAAAGTCCTGCCGTCTTCGACAACTTCGCTTTGATCATTGATGTCATCCGTACCGATGACATCATAACCCAAAGGTTCCAGTATAGCTTTAAATTCTTCTTTTTTATGAGCGTTATGGCTCGCTAGTAATATCTTTTTTGTCATATAATCTAAATATGGATCTTTCTTTATATCTTGAAGCATTATATCACAAAGCTATCGCAGTCACTAAAACAAATTTAGGTCTGACCAATACGATCTATACCGCGATCATCGATCATCAAAAAGTCGCGATCAGGGTACCAAACAGCGATATTCATCATATGCTGAAGAATGATGAACGCAAGATCCTTGATCTCATCGCCGAGACCGGCCTCGATGTCGAAGAGGTGTATTACGATGAGAAGACCGGCATCAGGATCACCAAATGGGTCGATGGCGCCGAGACCTTCAAAGACAGTCATGATCCTCAAAAAGACATCAAAGCGATCGGGATGATCAAAAAACTGCATGCCTGCGCATTTGAAACCGACAAGGTTTTTGATCCCTTCCTTATGTATCAAAGCTTTCGTAAAGAAATAGCACAAGAGCGCTTCGATTATGATAAACACGAATATCTTTTCGATCAGTATCGTCAATTGAACCATCGGAAAATCCTCTGCCATAATGATCTTGTATCCGGTAATTTCCTGTTCAGCGATGATAAGACCTATCTCATTGATTATGAATATGCCGGAATGAACGATCCGTACTTCGATGTGATGAGCTTTATCAGTGAAAACGAGATTTATGATCAAAAACGTCGTGAACTTATCCTGAAGACTTACTTTGGGCACAAACCGAATGCTGAAGAATCAAGGGGATTGCATATCACCGAGTTAATGATGGACCTACTTTGGGCAGCTTGGGCCAATATGTTATACGACAAGCGGAAGGATATGGTATATTTACATATATTTGATATCAAAATCAGGGATCTATTGAGGGGAAAGAATTATGAAACACATCTTCATTGTCAATAAAATATCCGGAAAAGGTCAGAATATGAAACTGATCGGCACATTGGAAGACATTGTATTAGCTCTCGGTCTTGACCACGAAATAAGACTGACTCAATATCCGAAACATGCCAAGGCGATCGCAAGTGAATACGCTGGTTATGACGATGTATGTCTATATTCAATGGGTGGAGACGGGACCTTGTTTGAAGTCCTTAACGGTATGGATCTGAGGCAGACGCTGGCCATCATTCCGACAGGTTCCGGAAATGACTTCTATCGCCAATTCTTAAATAAAGAGAGTTATGATATCAAGGATGTCATCGCCAAGACGATCATCGCAGAAACCAAGAATATCGATTACGCCTTTTTCAACAATGAGCGTTTTATCAATACTTTATCTATCGGTATCGATGCCAAGGTCAATGAAGATGCCTCTAAGATGATCCGCAAGACCTTTATCGCCAAAGGTCCGGCTTACATCGGAGCGATCATGAAAAACGTCGTGGTTCCAAAATCGACCAGAGCCAACATCACGATCGATGATGTAAAATATACCGGCGATTTTTATATCTTGGCGATCATGAATGGTCAATACTACGGAAACGGTAAACATAGTGCTCCGCAAGCAAATATTGCCGACGGTTTTCTCGATGTGACCATTGCCAACAGATGTCCTGCTACCGTCTTATATCCAAGACTCATCAAGTACCTTGGCGGTAAGCATCTTAACGATCCATATTTCAAGATCCTCAAGGCTAAGAAGATCAAGATCGAAAGCAAAGAAGAATTCATCTATCAAGCAGATGGTGAAACATATCATGGCAATAATATCGATATCATGATCGAACATCAGTCTTTGCACTTGAAAACACCTGTTTATTAGTACATTTTTTGTGCAATGCATTACAATATCAAAAGAGGTACTCGTATGAAGGAAACTGTTAATATCACGATCCGTATGGATAAAGAGACTAAAGAAAAAGCTGAGGTATTATTCAATGAACTAGGCATGAATATGTCCACAGCAATCAGTATCTTTTTAAAACAGGCTTTAAGGGATAATGGTCTGCCTTTTAAAGTCAGCGCAAATATCACAAATCACAGGTCGTTATGCCCGGAAAACGAAGATCTCGATGATCTGTTCTGATCATAATGGTCAATGATCGTCTTGACCAGCGGATGGCGAACGATATCTTCTTCCTTTAAATTGATGATCGCAATATCATCTGTCTTTTTTAAGTTTATGCAAGCTTCTTTCAGACCGCTGATCGCTCCTCTGGTTGCTTCGCGGTCGATCTGCGACAGGTCGCCGGTTATAACCATCTTTGCATTATGGCCAAGGCGAGTGAGAAACATGAACATCTGCATACTGGTAGTATTCTGAGCTTCATCAAGGATAATAAACGCATCTTTCAAACTACGACCGCGCATGTATGCCAGCGGAATGATCTCGATGATTCCTCTTTCAATATACCCTTCGACTTTTTCATGACCAAGCAATTCATCTAAAGCGTCATACAGCGGCATGAGATAAGGATCGACTTTTTCTTTCAGATCACCGGGCAAAAAACCCAACGATTCACCCGCTTCAACGACCGGTCTTGTCAGAACGATCTTTTTAGCATCGCCATCCTTCAAAGCTTTGCATGCCATCGTTACCGCCAAATAGGTCTTACCGCTGCCGGCCGGTCCGTTGACAATCGTTATGGTATTTCTTTCAATTGCACTGATCAGTTGCATCTGACCTAAAGTCCGGGCTTTGATCGGATGGTTCTCATGATCATTAGTAATGATCTTTGTATTCAGATCATCGTAAAAGTTTTTCGCATCCCCTTTGATCGCAATATAGCTCTGATTGATGGTATCACGTCCTATCTTGTGATGAGCTTTCAATAGTTTGCATAAAGAATCGACATGTTTGATGAACAGATCGCAGATCTTTTCATCACTTGACAGAATCTTGATCTGATCGTCGCGAATAACGATCGGGCATTTATAGATCTTCTCAAGTTCCTTGATATTCTGATCATCGGGACCGCTGAAATCCATGAGTTCATCATAATCTAGTCCCAGTATGATTGATTGATATTCCAAACTTTCCCTCCTTTTTATCCTATTATAATAAAAAAAGGCGTTAAGCCGAAATAGCTTACACCTTATTTTCCTCTTCTCACTTTACGAGCTGCTTCTGATTTAAGCTTGCGTTTAACGCCTGGTTTAACATAGTACTCGCGCTTACGTGCCTCCATAAGGGTGCCATTGCGTGATACTTGTCTTTTGAATCTTCTTAAAGCATCATCCAAAGCTTCGTTCTCTTTTACTACGACCTTCGCCATCTTTTGTCACCCCTTTCCTTCAAGGCTTACTTATTTTACGCTATTAGTCTTAAAAATACAAGGCATTAACTTTCATTTTCCAACCAGGAACGCTTAAATGCTTCATCCGCTTCGGAATATACCTGGTCACCGTTTTCATCAAAGCCAAGACGCAATACCCTGACACCTTTCTCATCATCATCGATACAGAAGGTAAAATCGGTGATATTGCTGTAGGCGGCATAATTGCCAAATCTGTCTAAGGCGATGACCGAAATGTCACGGGCTTTGATGCCTGAACGTTCCAAACGTCCGACCAGTTCATCTACCGCAGTCTTTGTCGCCTTATTGATATTAAACCCTTCCCTTAAAAGCTCGACGATACGATAGCTTAGACAGCCTTTAGCGATATCTTCACCCATGCCGGTAGCCGCTGCGCCACCGACTTCACTGTCTGCATAGAAGCCGGATCCGATCAGAGGCGAATCACCGATACGACCGTTATCCTTATAAAACAAGCCGCTCGTCGATGTACCGACTGTCATGTGACCACTATCATCGATCACGATGGCACCGACCGTATCATGACCGTCATAAGCTTTCAAAGGATCGTTTTCGGTCTTCTCAAGATAACGCTTTTTTGCCTTATCAGTAAGATTATTGACCTCTTCGAAGCCGTTTTTCAAAGCATATTCCTTAGCTCCTATACCGGCTAAAATATTATTGGCATCACGGTCTTTCAATTTATACGCGACCGCAATCGGACTGGCGATGTCTTCCATCGCCATAACTGCGCCGAATCGAAGATCATTGCCATCCATAAAAGCTCCATCGAGCTGAACATATCCGTCACGGTTTGGTAATCCGCCTCTTGCGACACTTACAAAACGTTCGTCATTTTCAACTTCCTGGATAATCTTAAGCAATGCTTCGGCACTTGCATGCCCATTTATTAAGAGCTCATGAGCTTTTCTGACGCCTTGTTCGGCCATCAGCCAAGTAGCTATACAGCGTGCCATTACTCTTCTTTGAGCAGTTTGACACCGCTGGAGGTACCGATACGGTCGGCACCAAGCTCGATCATCTTCAAGAAATCAGCGTGGCTTCTAACACCGCCGGCAGCTTTAACCTTGGCTTTATCACAAACACAGCTCTTCAGTAAAGATACGTCCTCAAAAGTGGCGCCATGAGTTGAAAAACCCGTCGAGGTCTTGACGTAGTCCGCTCCGCCATCGATGACGCATTGACAAGCTTCTCTTTTCTCTTCATCGCTTAAAAGACAGGTCTCGATAATTACCTTAAGGCAATGGTCACCGCAAGCTTCCTTGATCGCCCTGATCTCTTGTGTTACATAGTTCAGATCTTTATCTTTGAGCTTACCGATGTTGATGACCATATCGATCTCATCAGCGCCTTTTTTGATCGCATCTTCCGTTTCTGCGACCTTGGCTTCCGTTGTCATCTGACCCAGTGGGAAACCGATGACCGTACATACCTCAACATCACTACCCCTTAAAAGTTCTTTAGCCAGGATGATATTGCATGGATTGATACAGACGGTCTTAAAGCCGTATTCCCTTGCTTCTTCGCAAAGCTTTTCGATATCGCTTCTTCGCGCATCAGCTTTGAGGTAAGTGTGGTCAATATACTTCGCCAGTTGCATTACTTCTTTCCTCCTTCAACTTTTTGATATATTTTTTACACGCCTTATCATCTCCGATATAAGGCTCTTTGCCAAAACTACGATAGATGAAATCTTCATCACCTTTGCCGAGAACCAAAAGAGTATCACCCTTATTCATCATATTGATGGCGATACTGATCGCTTCTTCGCGTGATTCGACAATAATGTATTCGTGATGCTCTATACCTTTGGCGATCTCACGAGCTATGTCAATTGCACTTTCATCACGTGGATCATCTTCAGTGAGAATGATCTTATCCGAATAATGGTCAGCCAGTTCACCAAAGACCTTGCGTTTGGCCTTGTCACGACCGCCGGCACTGCCGAATACCGAAACGATATTCTTGCTTGTGGGAGTGATCTTTTGCGCATACTCATAGACCTTCTGAATGCCATCGGGTGTATGAGCGAAATCGACGATCACATTGAAATCCTGCCCTTCACGGATCTTGTGCATCCGTCCCGGAACAGCAGCGAGCTCTTTGAGTTTACCGATAAAGCTCTCGATATCATAACCTCTCTGATCTAAAGCGGCGATGACTGCCAGAATATTATACACATTGAACATAGCGACAAGGTTTGTGTTGATCAGATAACTACGGTCATTGTGCACCAATCTGAATTGCGTACTGTCACC
>CASEHR010000032.1 GCA_949287785.1 uncultured Bacillota bacterium
GAAGCTGAAGCTGGTGACAACATCGGTGCTCTTCTAAGAGGTGTCAACCGTGATGAAGTTGAAAGAGGACAAGTATTAGCTAAACCTGGTACAGTTACACCTCATACAAACTTCAAAGCGCAAGTCTACATCTTAACGAAAGAAGAAGGTGGCCGTCATACTCCATTCGTAAGTAACTACCGTCCACAATTCTACTTCCGTACAACAGACGTTACCGGTGTCATCACTTTACCAGAAGGTACAGAAATGGTTATGCCTGGTGACCACGTTGAAATGACTGTTGAACTTATCGCTCCTATCGCTATCGAAAACGGTACAAAGTTCTCTATCCGTGAAGGTGGCAGAACAGTAGGTTCAGGTAACGTAACGACAGTTATCAAATAAGATAAGTCAAAGATTCAAACTAAGCCGTTCGATCGAACGGCTTTTTTAATGCAAATAAAAAGACTTCACGATGAAGTCTTATTGTATATCAGATGGTGATTGATGATCCTGATGCCGTTTTTATTGACGATATTTTTATTCAGATAAGTAAAACCGAGATGCCGAAAGAGAGGCAAAGCGGTATTTGAAGCATACACTTCGATCGGCGCGGGATAGTGATCGAGAATATACATGACGAGTTTTTTACCGATACCGGTCTTCGTATGATCTTTGTCGACATACAGAAGGTCGATCAGCCCATCTTCAAAAGTGATATAACCGACGATCTTCTCACCCAGATAAGCGATATATGCATCCTGCTTTGCAAAGATCCTGACAAAACGATCCCTGTCGACATCAGCCCAGGCAGCAAGTTCTTCCTGACTGTAGTCATCTTCAGCCGTCGTATAGATGGTGTCCTTATACAGTTTTATCAGTTCATCGATACACTCATGATCATATCTTCTGATCACCACCATTTAAAACTTGCCCTCAATAAAATCATCGATCAGAGCCAGCGTTATCGGTCCGTCGACTTCATCATCGAGGATCCGATGCTGGCCATCAGCTAAGATGACGCACTTCTTTTCTTTGATCTTCATCTTCTTATAATACTTTAAAGCTACGGTATATGGGATCAGTTCATCATTCATGCAGGCGACAAAGAGCGTCGGGCAGGTGACCTTTTCGATCCCTTTTTTACAATTATTGACGACATCGATAAATGTAGCGGTGAATTCAGCGGGCAAAGGAACATATTTTTCCTTTTCTTCCGGTCTCTTCGGACCGAACGCATATCCTTTGGCGGTCGTTGCGCTGAGGTATTCAAAAGCCGGCGCCAGTAAGATCAGTTTTTTGATATTGAATTTACCGGCGAGATAGGCAGCGATGACACCACCCATGCTGAAACCGATCAGGATGATCTCCTGTTTATCGTTTTTGGCTTTGATGATCTCCTCTTCAGCTCTGGCTACCCAGTTGTACCAGATATTATCCGACGGATAACGCTGATCGAACAAGGCAGGCGCTATCACTTTATAGCGCTCATCGAAGTGCTTAAAAAGCGGCAAGTACTCATCGGTCTTGCGCTTGCCAAAACCGTGGATCGCAATGATCACCGGTTTTCTGTCTTCCTTTGTCTTCCTTTTGAATATTCTGAACAGATCCATCTTTACCTGCTTTCATAGCGCTCTTTTGCCATATTGAACACTTCCATCATCATCTCACTGTCAAGCGCCCCGCTTTGATAACCGATATATGTGCCATCCGGTCCGATGTAGGCGATCGTCGGAAATGAGCTTATACCGAGATAGGCAAACATCGTATCGTCATCGTATAAGACCGGTATATCGATCGCGTATTCTTCGATAAACTCATCAGTCGTCATATCGCTCCGCTGACTGTTGATATTATCGCTCATGACATACAAAGCGACGACCTCATCTTCATCGATCCCTTCCGCAAAAGCCTTATAGTCATCGATCTCACCGATACAGTAATTGCACCATGATGCGACGAAGTTAAGAGCGATATACTTACCTTCATAATCACTCAGTGTATGCCGCTTGCCATACTGATCATACAGCTCAAATTCATACATCGAAAGCGTGTCCTGATCAGCCGCAGTGTCATCTTTTCCGGATGATTCGACTAATAGTTTATCATAAGCGACCTTCGTATCATAGATATTGCCGGCGGCATCATAGACCATATAAGCTCCGAAAAGGAGGATGATGACAGCAGCGATCTTATAGATAACGGTTATGGTGTCACGATGTTTCTTGATGAAAGTCAGGGCCAGATCGTAAAAGATACCCAAGAGTAAAAACGGTATCGTAAAACCCAGGGCATAAAAAAGGATCAGCAGATTACCGACAAGAGCCTCACTGGTACTGGCCATGATCAAGACATTGGCCATCATCGGCCCGATACACGGCGTCCAGGCAAAAGAGAACACGAAACCCAAAAGGAAGGCTTTGAGGAAATTCATCCCCTTCGTTTCGACTTTATCACGGAAACTGTATTCTCTGTTGAAGACTTTGATATCGATGATACCTAGTTGATATAAAGCGATGATGATCATGAAGATACCACCGATGATCATCACGATATCGCTGATATCAACGATCAGATCACGGATGATATCCGAGGCGATGGCTAAGATAAAATAGACTGTCGATATGCCCAGGATAAAAAAGAAAGTCGTCAGAAAGATCCTGATCCGACGTCTTAAACCATCGCCGCTTCCGCTATCGGTACCGGCGATATACGCCATATAAAGCGGTATTAACGGTAAGATACAAGGTGATAAGAAGGAAGCCAGGCCTTCAATAAAGACCCCGAGATAAGACATCACATCCATATTATGCCAACCAGAAGTACAATAAGACGACGATACCTAAGATGATCCGATAGTAACCGAATATCTTAAAGTCGTGTTTTTTGATATAGCTGAGTAAGAATCTGATGACGATGACCGAGACGACAAAAGCGCTGATCATCCCCACTAGTAAGATCATGTATTCCATAAGAGAAAAACTGAGACCGATCTTGATGACCTTCAACAAGCTCGCCCCAAACATGACCGGGATCGCCAAAAAGAAGGTAAATTCGGTAGCTACCGTCCGGTCGATACCGATCAAAAGCGCCCCTAAGATCGTCGCTCCGGAACGTGATGTGCCGGGGAAGATCGCGGCGATAAGCTGAAAGAGACCGATGTAGACAGCATCTTTATAAGACAGGGCTTTTAAGGTGCTGACCCGGAAAGAAGTTCTTTTCCGATTTTCAATGACGATAAACCCGACACCGAATATTATCAGCATCAGGGCAACAACGATACTGTTATACAGATATTTCTCAAGGATATCATCAAAAAGGATACCGACGATTGCTGCCGGTATACATGCCACGAGGATCTTACCCCAGAGGTTGAGCGTCGACAGTTTGACTTGGACCCCTTTATCCTTACTGTAACGAAACGGCCAGATCTTTTTAAACATCAAAACGACGACTGCCATGATTGCCCCTAATTGGATGACGACCAAAAAGAGATTCCAGAAATCATCGGACACATTGAGTGTGATGAGATCCTCCAGGATGATCATGTGACCGGTCGATGAGATCGGTAACCATTCAGTGATTCCCTCGACCACACCAAACAAGATCCCTTTCAAAATTTCAACGAACATTTCCATATCAGTTAAACGTCACCAATTCTTCCTTTGGTGTCTCTCCTTTACTAACGTTATTCACATATAAAAGACAGGTCTTATAACCGTCTTCGGCATCGATGAGATGGATGATGCCGTCAAGCTTATAATACATATCTTTTTCGATCTTTTTCTTGTCGATCCCGACGACGGTGATCCCGATATCTGCGATATCATCGCTGCAGCACACCATCGCCCGTCGACCCATGATCATGGCTTTATCATAAGCTTTCAGATCCTCGATGAGCTTTGCGTTGATGATGATGTGCTTGTTTTCGTATTTTGCCGGGTCGTCGGCAGCATCCATATACCATAGACCGTAATCAGCGTCATCGATGATGAGCGGATCTTTACTTAGATCGAAGAGCTCATCACTCTTGAATCCGACGATATCACCGTTCATATCCTCAAAAACGAGGTCGATCCGCGGATTGATGGCTTTGATGTTGTTACGGATAAACAGATGATCATCACCATTGAAACGGTTGAAGATCGCCACTTCGGCGATCTTTATATGATCGTAAATGAACTGTTTGAGGTTTAAAAGCTGCATACGGAAGGCGGATGCATCGACGATCGTCAGGATCTCTGCGATCTCCCAGTTATTGATAAGACCGTATTCCCTTAAATACCGGGCTTCATTCTGCAAACCGTTACACTCCATGATGATCCTGTCAAAGGTATAGATCTTTTCAAAATCACGCATCTTTTCGATCGTGAGATCTTCGATCCTTTCAAAATAGATGACGAAAGAATTAGTCTTCTTCAGGAAGGCTTCGTCATATTCCTCTTCACCCTCTTCAAAAGCAATGATCATCGTTCTTTCATCGACGGTAAAACCGGGATCCAACAAGGTCTCTTTGATCACCGTCGTCTTGCCGCTGTCCAAAAGACCGCTGAATATGTATAATGGCTTGCTTATCACTTAAACAGTCCTTCCATCACTTCTCTTTCGACTTTCGTACCGATGATGACGACTGTACCAGCCTTTGAGGCATTGGCCCTGGCCACCATGATATCATCACCGCTGCGGTCAAAATAGAGATATCTTTCATCACCATAGACGATACCCTTGACCCTGACGATCTCATCAGGCATCTGCTTCAGGATATCGATAAGTTCATCTTTTTTAAAGTGACGGTCTGTCTTGATCGCTATCGATACAAAGACTTCATCCGCATCATGATGATGGTGGTGGTGATCATGATGATCATGATGGCAGTGTTCCTCGATCTCCTCATCATGCATACAACCGGCACATTCGGCACAATCACAGGTATCCTTCTTCATGATGGCAAAGAGATCATTGGCTGTCATGTCACGATATGGCTGATCTAAGATCGTCACTTCATCGTTGAGCTCGCTCAGCATCGCTTTGGTCGATTCAAGACGCTCATCATCGATCGTATCGAGTTTAGACAAGACGATCGCATTGGCAGCGATGACCTGATCATCAAAAAACTCCCGGAAATTGCGATGGTAAGACAGCGCTTTTTTCGCATCGACCATGGTGATATGGCTGGCTAAGCGGAAATCATCGTCCTGAATGATGGTCATCATGACCTCTGACAGCTTTCCGACCCCGCTTGGTTCAATGATCAGATTCTCAATATCCATCGCCTTGATATCCTTTAAAACGTTGATGAGATCACCCTTCAAGCTGCAGCAGATACAGCCGCTGTTGATCTCTTTGACCATCAATCCATCATCAAAAAGACTGCCGTCGATACCTGCTTCACCAAACTCATTCTCAATGAGCATCGCTTTACCGAAAACACCGCCCGCCAGAAGTTTTTTGATGAAAGTCGTCTTGCCGGCGCCTAAAAATCCCGATATGATGTACACATTTATCATAATTCCTTTTCCCTCCTGACTCTTTTGATCAGATCCTTGATCTCCGTTTCTTTATCCAAAGGCACAAATAAAAACAAGGTCCTCTTCTTGTATGTAAAACTCAATTCAATGTCTTTTTCCTTCTTCTCATAAGTCAGATCATCGACTTTCGTATACGGAAAGCCCCGGCCCAGGATTATGAATTCCTTATGGCCGAATCCGCTGGGGGTGATCATAAAGACACCGCCGCAGATGACTAAAACGACAAAGACGACCAGTGATACAAGGTCATAATAGCGGATATAAGCTAGAAGACCGCATACAAAAAACAAGACCGGGATGATAAAGCGCATCCCGCTTTTACATTCATAGATGACCTTTTTACCCCTGACAAGACAGATGAGCGTCGTCACCACCGCAAAAGCGATGAGAAAGATATCCGCCCCGTAAGCAAACAAAAACTCGATCATCTGACTACCCTTTTAAAGATCGCCGAAGCGATAAACTTAAAGATGAAACTCAGGATGACCAGACATATCGCCACAAACAGGATATCACTGAGCAATCCGCTTGAGCCGATCATCGGTGCTACATTGACCGCTACACCGATCGTAACGACGATACAGACCTCGTATATCAGCAAGAGCTTCTTGCAGACCTCTTTTAAACCTTCCGAGACCTTGTAGGTTACGCCCCCGATCTCGATCTCCGTCCTGTATCCTTTGGCTATATTGATAACTTTATTCATCACACACCTCTTTGAAGACTATTTCATCATAGCCTGTCTGCGCATCGTATCTGCGCTCACTAGTATACTCTTTTAACTCTCCTAAGACCAGTTCGACCGTCGTATCGACGATACAGCCTTTCGCAAGATGACCACCGAGACATTGTCCCTTGTCGTCACTGACCGCGATATGCAGGTGTGCTTTCCCTTTTGATACCGTTCCGTTTAAAGACAGGATCTCAAAGTGATCGTCGATCTCCATATAGGCGATCGCTTTGGCTAAACGTACTTTAAAATGTTTGATACAGCCGACACTTGAGAAGATGACCACCGTATCAAGACCTTTTTCTTTACAGAAGTCTTCGATCTTATCTTTCAGATCTTCACCGTTTACTAACCTGAGACAATACATACGCATGCCTATATTTTAATACAAAGCACCATACTTGGCCAATCAAGTGCACGTCTTAAAGACCGGCTTTATCTGCCGGTCTGAATGATCAGTCTAAAGAGACCTTACACGTCCATTATATAAGGCTAATCGATCAAAGATCTTTTAAAAGATGATCGATCAGTTTATGGATATAGTCTAACTTGTCTTCCTTGATCATAAGCGGACAGCGTGATTCCCCTGGTATCTCAAGGTTGAAAAGCTCATCATAACCGATCGTCTTCAAAGCCGCCATGACACTCTCCCATCTGATCGTTCCTCTTTCATAAGGCATGAGATGCATGTCACTGTAACCTTCATTATCGGCGATGTGTAAGGCTTTCAGCTTGTCTTTGGCCTTGAGGATAAAGACATCATGGTCATCACGAAAGAGGTTGTAATGACCTGTATCAAAACAGATAGCCAGATGCGGGTCATCGACAGCTTCAAAGATCTTTTCAAACTCTTCATAGGTGACGACCTGCGGATAGATCCTGCCGTCATATTCTTCAAAGAGGTTTTCAAGACACAGATAGATATCACGATCTTTGATATACTCGCAAAGCTCTTTTAAAGCACCGGCTCTTAAAGGCAGCAGCTCCTCAAAAGTCCGCTCCTTCAGATCAAAATTCACACGATCACCACCGGGGTGGATGACCATATTGCGGATACCAATCGCATCGTAAAGATCGATCCATTCTTTCAGTTCTTCGATCTCCTTTCGCCGATCCTTCCCGCAGATATCCGCATCCAGCTTGAGATGCCCCTGGATATAGGCAAAGCCTTTCCTTTCACAATACTCCTTAAAAGCCTTGCCCGTCTTTTGTATGTCACCTCTTTGTAATAAGATGGCGCCGTGTTCATCGGCAAGTTCACCATATCGAAAGCCATGTCTCACAAAAAGATCGACCGCTTCTTCCGGTGATGTTCCATTAAAATAATTTGACCAGACACTATAGCGCATATTCAATCCCTGTACTCATTTAGTTTATTATCAGCAGCGACCCGATCGATGATCCCACAGACGATCTTTTCGATCTTCGAGCCTTTTGAATAATCGGCTTTAGCCATAAAGGTCGCTCTTTTATCTTCATATAATTCCTTAGCCAGATTCAGTGCTGTCCGGTCTTTTTTATCCTGACCGTAGACAGCGATCGACGTCCCACCAAAACCGGTGACCACTTTCATGCTGGGAACATCGGTCAATCCATCCCCAAAATAGATCATCCGGTCATAGGGGATGTATTTATCTTCATCTTTGGTCGAACGGTTGAGATCGATATCATTGGTCTCATCCAATACACCTTTGTTGATACGGAAGATGTATTGCGTCTTGGTCGTATAATTGACGACTCTTGTCGGCCATTTGATATGACCTTCTTCATCATAATAATAACTGCAGGCATAGATCTTCTTGAACTTGCCGGCGATCGATGTCCCCAATATGATCTCTTTTAAGCCGCTGGAGATGATGTAATGTTCGATATCGATACCCTGATTCTTGCCATATTCATTGATCCGATCAAACCAGGTATCGACACCTTTGAAATATTCGATATACGACCCTTCCTTGTAAAGGATGTCTTTTGTGATCGAAGGGTCCTCTTTGGCGATATTATACATATAAGACAGGATACCGTCCATATTCGTCTTTTGCGACAAGATGTTGCATTTGTGCCAGAAAGATTCGGGATCTTTATAGCCTAAGCGATCCAAAAGGTGAAATTCCTGCATATCCTTGGGCGCCAATGTCTTATCGAAGTCATAGATCAGCGCCATTTTGATCTTATCCATGACATACCTCATCCAGTTCTTTGATCGCTTCGACATAGATCATGATCTGTTTTTTGAGCGAATCTAAAGACAGACATTCGTTGGCATCGTGAATATGATTATCTTCGCCATTAAACTCACATCCGAAAGCGATGCAGTTGGGCATAGCCTTGGCATAAGTGCCACCGCCGATAGCCTCCATCTCGCTTGTCTTGTCGCCTGTAACTTTGACATAGGCCTTCTTCAAAGCTTTGATCATCGGCAGATCCTTATCGAAGAAAAGCGGTTCGACCAGTGAGCGTTTGATAAAGCGGATGTCTTTCTGATCGAGCTTGTTGTCAAGGACCGCGACGACCTCTTGCGTCGTCCTTGTGACCGGAAAACGGATATCGACACCGATCTTTATCGTGCCATCGACCTTACTGATCACCCCGAGGTTAAGCGTAAGGTCACTGTGTTCATCACGCAGAGCGTCACACCCGATCATTTGACCATGATTATCAAGTCCGATGTACTCATGCATATATCTTACAAGCTCATCATCGAGATGCGCTTCATAAAGACCGTTGAACAGGTGATTTATCGCATTGACGCCAAGATCCGGTGTCGACGCATGGGCTGCCACGCCTTTCAGGGTGATATCATATGCATCTTCCCTGTGTTCGATCACATATTCCAGATCATAACGATCAAAGCACTTCTGCAATGCTTTGATATCAAGCTCCTTTTTAACGACAGCTCTTACTTCTTTACAGACGACATTGGTGACTGTTCCGCCTTCGATGCTGATGATCTTGTCGCTTTCAGCTTCGATCGAAGCTGAGACCATGCCTTTTTCAGCATAAATGCCCGGGAAATTGGCATCAGGTGTAAAGCCCATATCGATCGCTCCTTCTTCAGCCAGGTAATGCCTTATGCATCTGGAACCGGTCTCCTCATTGCAGCCGACGATGAGCCGTACACGGTTTTTGAATGGATAACCGCTGTCGATCAGATATTTAAGGGCATAAGCACTGCAGATGACCGCTCCCTTATCATCGGATACACCGCGTCCATAGAGCTTGCCTTCTTTCTCAGTGAGCGTGAAGGGATCGGTTTGCCAGCCATCGCCGGCCGGTACGATATCAAGATGGGCCAGGATCCCGATGACCTTATCCCCTTTGCCGACCTCACCATAACCACAATAACCGTCAAGATCTGCAGTCTTTAGGCCGATCCTTTCAAAGATCGAAAGGGCATCATGCAGAACCGCCCGGTTCTCTTTGCCGAAAGGCATCGCATCATCGGCATTCACCGAATTGTGACTTACAAGTTTCGCCAGATCGTTTATGATCTCATTGATATTACTGTCGATATACTCTTTTATCATATAGCCTCCTATAGATCGATGATCAAGCCGACCGGGCAATGATCAGAACCGTAAACATCATCAAGGATCAGCGAATCACTGACCTTTTCCATCAGACGGTCGGATACGACAAAGTAGTCGATCCGCCAGCCGACACCTTTTTCCCTGGCTCTGGCGCGGTATGACCACCAGCTGTACTTGACGGTATCCGGATACAGCGCTCTGAATGTATCGGTAAATCCCAAAGACAATAACTTGGTAAATTCACTTCGCTCTTCATCGGAGAATCCGGCATTGAAGTGATTGGTATCCGGATTCTTCAGGTCGATCTCATTATGGGCGACATTCAGATCGCCGGTATAGATGACCGGCTTTTTCTGATCGAGCCGGCTCAGGTGTTTTCTCAGATCCTCTTCCCAACGGACACGATACGGTAAGCGCAGCAAGCCATCCTTGGAATTAGGAACATAAGCACAGACGAAGTAGTATTCAGGATATTCTAAGGTGATGACCCTTCCTTCTTTAGGATGATCTTCCCCTTCGATATCGAATTCGTAGCTCAGAGGTTCCTTTTTAGTCAAGACCATCGTACCGCTATAACCTTTTCTCTCTGCGCTGTTCATATACATATGATAGCCATCAAAGCGGACCGTCAGCTGTTCGGGCTGCATCTTGGTCTCTTCAAAGGCGATGATATCAGGATCTTCCCTGGCAATAAAATCCAAGAGACCCTTGGTCAGACACGCTCTTAAACCATTGACATTCCAGTTCAGCAATTTCATATCTTCCTCGTCCTCTCTTTCAAAAAGGCACGCTCTTCATCGTTCAAATAAGGGCAGAGTGCATTATAGACTGCTTCATGATAGGCATTCAAAGATGTCACTTTATCACCTAAGATATCTTTATCGATGAGGTCAAGATCAAAAGGCACCATCGTCAGCGGTGCAAACTTTAAAAACTGACCGTATTCCGTCTTCTGATCCCGGACACAAATGAGCATATTCTCACATCTGATGCCGAATTCACCCTCAAAATAGACACCCGGTTCATCCGAGAAGACATGACCCGGTCTCAATTGTACTTCACTGCCGTTTCCCATCGCATAACGGATATTCGGTGGTGTCTCATGGACTGCCAGGACATGACCGACACCATGACCGGTACCGCAGCGGTAATCGATACCTCTGGCCCATAGTTCCTTGCGCGCTAAGATATCTAACTGTGCTCCGCAAAGGCCTTCTAGAAAGCATACATCCTGAAGTTCAAACATACTCTTAAGCACCAAAGAGAAATAATATCTGATCTTATCATCGACCTCTCCCAAAGCGAAAGTCCTGGTGATATCCGTCGTCCCTTCAAAATACTGACCACCACTGTCGACAAGCAGGATGCCTTCATTATGCAAGAGCGCATGATCACTTTCCGTTGGCGAATAATGCATCATCGCTGCATTGGCATTATAGGCGACGATCGGCTCAAAACTGAGATCGAAGGCTTTGTATTCCAGTCGGAAACGGTTGAGTTTTACCTTGACATCATATTCACTCAACCCTTCCTTGTCGCTCTCCTTTAACCATTTCATGAAACGGACCATCGCCACCCCATCATAGATATGAGCCAAATGGGCATTAGAAGCTTCGACATTGTTTTTGAGGGACTTCATATCTTCGATCACACTGCGCATATTGTAGACCTTATTCAGGCTTGTATCGAGGGCATCGAAGCTTGCATAGTTGATCTTGTTAAGGTCGGTGAGGATGACGCTGTCTTTGATGTTCCTTATGAATTCATAATACTCATCATAATCCTTGATGATCACCCCATCCTCGATCAGTGCTTCATATATGACTTCACTAAGCCGTTGTTTGTGCACAAAGAAATAGATATCGTTATTGTAGACGACAAGACAGCTCAAAAAGACCGGCGTGTAGATGATGTCATTGCCTCTCAGGTTCAGAATATAAGCGATCGATGTCAGATCACCGGTGATCAGACACTTGCCATCAAGACCTCTTTTGAGGATCGAGAGTTTTTCCGATCTTGTCAATCCGGTATACTTCTTATCAAGTTCATACAACATCTCGTTTTTGAGTTTCGGCCGTTCATCGAATATATCACTGTAGATATCGGTACTGACGATATCAAGACCGCCTTTTTTTAATTTCAAGACGAGCTTAGCGCTTACACATCGGCCATCAAGCCCGATCTTTTTGCCTTGATAATTGGCGATCATGAAATCATCACTGTTTTTTACACCTTCGGTACCGAGCTTCATGACCTTGATCCCTTCCGGCGTGCATTGCTTATCTGCCTGAACATGATATCGTCCATCAACGAAGATATAAGCTTCATCAAAAGTGATGACCATCGTCGCCATTGAACCGGTAAAGCCACTGAAGTAGCGCAATGTCTTGAAGTAGTCACTTATATATTCCGACATGTGATAATCCTGCGTATTGAGATAATATACCTCAAGACCGCTTTCATACATTTTTCTTCTTAAACGTGTCAATCTGTCTTTTACCATATGACCTCCTGATTCCTTTCATTATCCAACAATATCTTCTTCGCTTTCAATCCCAAAGCATAACCGCCCGGTGTCTTATCGCTTTTGATGACCCTGTGACAGGGAATATAGATCAAAAGAGGATTCCGGTGTAGGGCATGACCCACAGCTTGCGATGACATCTCTTCTTTCATCATCTGAAAGCTGACCCTTTTGGCAAGTTCCCCATATGACAGGGTATGACCAAAAGGTATTTTCCGGCATTCCGTCAAGACCACCTCTTGAAAAGGGGAACAGGTCAATCTGTAAGGGATATATATAAGATCGTTTATGCCGTTAAAATAATTGTCCAAAAAACGACGGGTCATCTTCAATACATCGGGTACCCGGTAAGCCAAAGCGCCTTTTGCGGTCAAGATATGCGTGATATCCGTCGTGATATTTAAAAGCTGGCCGTTTTCTTCAATGATATATAAAATGCCGATCGGCGAATAGAATTTAAGGTAATATTTCATATCCCTATTATGTATCAAGACGTCTTTATTCGCAATCTGTAATCCTTCAAAAAACACCTATGATATCACATAGGTGTTATCTCTAAGATCGATGCGGACACTTGTTCCATCAGCGAATACGCTCTTTTGGATCTTCCCTTCTTTATCGAGGATATGATGTTCGACAAGTTCACAATACGCGACTTTCTGATGCAGTGTTGAAACGACCAGACACCTTCTTGCATCATCTTCAAAAGCGCTGTCATGTCCGAAAGCACCATCGACATTCGGATAGGCACCTTCCCTGATCAGATACGGCAGACCGCCGTTGATCAAAGCGTAAAGCATATAATCTTCTCCATCCACGACATCCATCATCCAAGGGATGATGATGCACTCATGATATACAAGATTGAACAAAGGGATCGGGATGCCCATCTTCTTACTGCCCGGTCTTTTGAGCATGAATTCATAAGGACCGTAATGACATGATACCAGGACATCCAAAGACCAGTCCGTACACTCTTCGCTGGTCGGGATGATATGCTTGCTGATGAGATAATTGAAGGCTGCCTTGCGATAATATGCACAGTCTGCACGACTCATGACATGCCTTGGATCATTGCATTCATCCATTTCGTTGCAGGTAAAGACATCAAGATAAGAGGCGTTAGGACAGATCCCATCTTTAAAAAGATAGGTGAAATTGCGCTTTATATAATCAAGAGCCAGTGATGCACACAGATAATCCTGTCTTCCGCCGGCCCAACGGGCATGCGAATAGGCCATTTGCTTATCATCCTTGACTGAATTATCGATATCATAGCTTCTGGCTTTATGATAATAATCGCGATACTGATCATGTAAAGCGATCAGATCACCCTGTTCTTTCAGATAATCGACCAATTCCTTCAAGTCCTTAGCACCACCGGCTTCTATACAGACGGGAAAATAATCCGGATGCATGTTGTCATAACCGGGCTCAGCCCAGCCGTCGATATGGACGTAGAGTCTTTGCGGGTAACGCTCCTTGATCATCTTCAGTTCCGCTAACCGCTTCTTGAACGGAATGACGACATCTTTGGCTTTTAGCGGATCATAAAAACTCGACTCTTCATCAGTATGCGACTTGATCCCGAAGTGGATATAGGAAGCTCCGACAAGATCATCGATCTGATTCAAGGTCATCGCCTTTTCCTTCAGCGTCCGGAAATGCCCTTTTTCGATCATCAGTCCCCGATAATACTTGGACGCTTTTACATAATCCAGATCTTTGGCAAAATGATAACGGATCATCCTTTTATGGCTCAGCTTGCCGAATGACGGCACATGTCTGATCCCGATCGATGTGCCTGTTATTTCCGACTGATGAATGACGTCATACTTGGTATCCGGATCATCGACGATAGTCATATAGCCATGATCCTTTTCCCTTTGCATAAAGAAAGATACATAGGCATCATGACTGTAAAAAAACCCATCAAAATCCAATCGGTCATAATCGTAATCATATCGGTTAGGCAAAAGGACACCCTGCATGATCGGTAAGACGCTGTAGCCGTCTTCATCATCCGAACGAAAATATCCCGGCCAGATGATCTCATCGATCTGAGTGTCATTTACCGGAATCAGCTCAAATCGAACATCCCCATCAACATCGAAAAAGACCATGGTCTCGATGATCAGATCGTCACTGAATACATATTGTGAAAGGATACAAGGCGTGATCTTCGCTTGATAGTACTCTTCTTTTACTAATGCATCCTCAAAATACAGACACCTGCCGGCAACTTTTATACACGGTCTGATCCTTTTGTCCATCTGCCAGACATGATCATGATCGATCACCTTGTAAAATTCATCGCTCTTGATGACTTTTAAACCCTGATAACTGATCTCCATTAATTCAATAACCCCTTATGCTTTATGATATAGTATACAAAATACCCGCTTGAGATAAGCCAAGTGAGCGGATAACACCAGTAGACAAAATTGATATCGTCAAATAAGAAGCCGGTAACCATCAAAAATGACACCCGGATGACACACCAGGATATCGCCATATTGAGCATCGGGATGACCGGTTTCCCCAACCCTCTTAACACCGCTCCATAGGCATGTGTGAAGGCACAGAGGAAAAAGAAGACACCGGCAACGACTGCTCTCTGACTGCCAAAGCTGATGACAGCCGGATCATCAGCAAACAAGCCGATGAGCTGCGGAGCGAAAAAGACGGTGCAAAGACCGATGACTTCAGCCAGAATGACACAGCACGATATCCCGAAGATGGTCCCTTTTTTAGCTCTTTCCTTAAGTCCTGCCCCCATATTCTGACCGATAAAAGTCGTAAGAGCGAGATTGAATGACGTCACCGGCAAGAAGGCAAAACCTTCGACCTTCGAATAAGCTCCGCATCCGGCCATTGCCAGGTTACCGAAAGCGTTGATATTGGATTGGACGACGACATTGGCAATACCGATGATGGAATTCTGGATGCCGCTGGGAATACCGTTGCGCAAGATCTCGATCGTCATCGTTTGATCGATCTTTAAAGCCCTGTAGTCTAAATGATACGGAGCTTTCAATCGATGCAAAAGCCGCATACAGAGCAAAGCGCTGATGAACTGGGAAAAGATCGTCGCCATAGCTGCCGCTTCAACACCCATATCAAAAAAGGCGATCAGGACGTAATCCAAGACGATATTGGTAAGACTGGAGATGATGAGATAATAAAGCGGATGTCTGCTGTCGCCGAGCGATTGCAAGATACCGGTGAAGATATTGTACATGACAAGCCCTAAGGAACCGTAGAAATAGATCCTGAGATAAGTCAGGGAATCAGGCATGACACTGGCTGGGGTACCCATGAGCTCCAAGATCAGCGGTGTCAAAACAACACCGACGACCGTCAGGACGATCCCCATGATAAGACCGATCACAATATCGGTATGGATAGCCCTTTTCAGTTCATCATCTCTTTTGGCTCCGAAATTGCGCGCAACAACGACACCGGCACCCATCGCGATCCCGTTAAAAAGACCGATGAGCATCTGGATGAGGTTGCCGCTGCTGCTGACAGCAGCCAGGGCATCATTGCCTAAAAAATAACCGACGATGAGCGAGTCGGCTGAATTGTAAAGCTGCTGGAACAGATTAGAGATAAAGATCGGTAAAGCGAAGATGATAAGGCTTTTGTATATCGACCCTTTGGTCATCGATCTGGTCTCATCCATTGGCTGTACTTCCTTTATAGTATTTCCTGACGAGCAGATAAACTAAGATCGGTGTCAGAGAACAGATCGTTACAGCTATCTGCATATAGTAATCTTCGCCGACCAGGAAATAAAACAAGACGATCATCGCCATCCCGGCACAACGACCGACCGACATCGCCGTCTCTTTGGCGATGACCCGACCGGTGACATTCTCTTTTTTGTCATAGACAGCGATCGCATTGAGCATCGCCAGGCTGTATGGATTACCATATAAAGCCGTACCCAAGGCATTTGCCAGACCAAAATAGACAGCTCCTAAGACATTCTCCATATACACGAGCACAAGACATGAGGTAACGATAAAGAACAGACCGATCTTGAAAAAGACGTACATATTCCT
>CASEHR010000033.1 GCA_949287785.1 uncultured Bacillota bacterium
GAACATCGTCATCCCCGGGCGCAGACTCTTGCACACATGCATCACTGCATCATCGGTGAATTTAGCCAGCTTGCGCATTATGGCGATCTCTTCAGCATCCTTGATCCGGCGGATATCCTCAAAAATCGTATCAGCATCACAGATCTCGATCGTTGGATCGATATTATGCAATGTATCCTCGATCCAGGTATTGCATTCCCGGCTGATGCCGATCTTCTTGCCTTTGACGATCTTTGAAAGTTCATCCTCAAACTGATCCATATAACTGATGACGACATCATTATATAAAGTGTTCAGACTATCCTTGTGTTTAGGAATGCTCAGAATCGTCGATCTCCCATCAGCGGTCATGAAGATCAGGGCTTCCGGCAATATCGATGCCCCTGATATACTGGCAAAAGTATTCATGGCATTTCTTTGCCATAGCAGTGCATGTGAACCGGATAGATACTGAAAGTTAGGCCCTAAGGCAAAAAGCACGCCATCGTACCCATTATCCCTGATGGTTTTGATACATTTTTCTCTGCGTTCAGAAAACATTATAAGTCCTCCTTTTTTATATAAAAGGATTATAATCCTTCTGCTTTTTTCTAACAATAAAAATCGATCGTTTAGTCGGATATATGAAGATCAGTTACCGGATTGTGTCGGAATGAAGACTCTGATGGCATCGGCTAAAGAATGAAGATTGCGCGTCTGAATGTAGACTTTTCCAGAGCCATTGAATCTGTTGACGATGCCCTCACCGGTCGTAAAGCCGAAAGTTCCCGATGCGATCTCCAGATGATACGACAGATTACTGTCCCAGGCAACGACATGCTCATTGTCGATGACAAGCGGACGTTCATCACTGACTTCAAGCTCCAGCAGATCGCCGAAAGCCGACACCAGTACCTCTCCTTCCCCTTCGGTCTCCATGACAAACAAGCCACCGGTACCGCCGAAAAGAGCCTTGCCGATATCCTGTTTCTTCATAACATAATCGACGCTCTCATCGCTGGCCAGATAAGCCGCGGTATTTAAGCGGTATTGCTTATGACCACCAACTTCCAAAGCGACTACCTTGCCCGGTATCGCCGGAGCGATTCCGATCACAGCACCGTTTCTTTGACCGACAGCTTCTGTGATGAACATGCTTTCTCCACTGGTCAGCGATCTGCCGATCGCTCCGAAAAGACCACCGATACCGGACTTCTTGGAATTTAAACGTCCTTCGATCTCAACATCGGACATGTAAGCCATTGCTCCTCTTTCAACGCGGATCGTTTCACCTTCCCGCAAAACGATCTCAACAAGCGGGCAATCGCTATCACCTAACATACGATAATCCATATTAATATATCTCCTTTTTTACACTACAACAGATTTATCTGTTTGATTTAATTATTATCAAGTCCCTTTTCCAACAATCTTCTGGCAGCATCATGCGGAAAGTCTTCCGGTGCTTTTGCGACAAGATCTTCAAGAAACTTCCTGACACCGATAGATTGCGGCAACATGTATCCCGATTCCCGCATGATATCTTCATTCATCAGCCGACTCGAACGCTCGATCGCCTTGAAAAGACGATATAAACTGTCATCATCAGTCACATCAGCCAGATCACGAGCGATCTTTTCATCATTTGCTTTAAAAGATGATAACTTCTGATTCATAACCAAGACTTCTATATCCTTTTTCTGTGGATCAGGATAGGTCAGCGGAACAAGCGAAATTGCCTTGGAGGGACATGCTTCAACACAGGCTTTGCAGCCGATACATTTATCAGGGTCAATAATACTGTCTTCGGTATCAGTAGCTCCCGTCGGACAAACATACAGGCAGATACAGTCCTTTGTGCATAGGCGTAAATTACGAACAGCGATCTTTTTCATCTTCCCTTGACCTCCTCGAATTTCCAATCAGGCACTTTACATACCGGGCAGATCTTCGGTGCTTCATCACCAACATAGATAAAACCACAGACTGAACAGACAAAGACCTTCTTGCCTTTCAATAGTGATCCGTTATTATGCAGACAGTCATCCAACAGCACTTTGATGATACTGGTCACCTTGCTGCCCCAGACAGCGATGCGTTGCGTACCTCTATCGCCCATTTCAGAAGCCTTGTCTTTTACCGATGGATAGATAGCGGCTATTTCATTATCGATCGATTCAGCCAGCATCTTCAAGGAAGCATCACCACTCTTTACGGAACTGGTAAAGTAATCAGCCAGCGTCATCATATCCTCAGCTTCTTTGATCTTGTTTTGTTTTTCTAAGCCACGGGCAAGATTGGATAAAGCAGCTGCGATCTCTCCGTTTGAAAGCTCGTGCATTTGATGATCATCAAATAGTTCCTGATGCTCTATGACACTTGTCTCTTGTTTATCGAAGAGATCTTTAGGTGCTGTACATAAGGGACAGCGGTAATCAGCCGGCAATTCATCAAAAGGTATGCCTTCGATATCTTCGTCGTAGATATAACCGCATATCGAACAAGTATAGCGCATATTATGATACCCCTTTCATATAATACGATGATACTAGATATCGTACCTGATTGTAAATACTTGTTATATCAAATATAGTATTCACATGTCTTACCGCATATCTTTTTTATCAAAATAGCTTATAATTGTATATATGTCAAAGATCGATCTTTTTTCCTATAACCTCGGTGTCATCGATTGCTTTGCGGAAATGGTCAAAGCCGGCATAAAACCGCTCGCATTGGCCCATCCTTTTAAGTCTAAAGATGCCAGATCCGAATACCTGCCCTATGTGGCGAAGATAAGCTCTGATTATCAGATCTTTTACTATCTTGATGATGATCCTCTGATCAGCGATCTTTTCCCTGTATCACAGAATAAAGGTACTTACAATATCATCTTCTATCGCAGAAAAGAAGATATCGAAAACTATCAGAAACTCAAGATATTGAAAGATGAAGCGATCAGAAACGGAATATACGATGAAATCAGAGAAGATATCGCTTATCGCTTTGGCAGACTTTTAGGATATCCAACACAGAATATCACTTCTTATATACAAGAAAACAAAGAAAAAGAATGATCCTGTCTATCGTTTCAAAGACAGGATCTTTTTGATCGATACGTATATTTCAGTCATCTAAAGTTAGCTTACATCGATTACTTTCTGATATTGTATGTCGGATAAGGGATCGTGATCCCATTTATATCAAAAGCTTTCTTGATCTCTTTTCTCAGATCACTGCATGCGACAAAACCACTGCCGCTGTCTTTGGTATACACTGTCGTTCTGAGTTCGATGCCGCTGTCGAGAAAATCAGTGACCAGCACCGGTACCAACTGATCGAGATCATCATTACCATCATCGACGACATTCACAAAAGCAGGATGCTTTATGACCAGATCCTGAATGATCTTCTTCGCTTTATCGATATCATCGTCATAACTGATCGAAACATAAAGAAAACTGGCATTAGTCTCATTGATACGGGATACATTTTCAATGATACTGGTATTCATAATAGTATTAGGGATGATCAAACTCGTGTTGTTGAAGGTCTGGATGACCGTTTGTCTGAAAGTGATATCGACGACAACCCCTCTGATATCCTTTTCCTTCAGATAGATCTGATCACCGACAATATAAGGGTGGGTCAGATAGATCATGGCGCCGGCAATGATATTACTGGCAGCTTCCTGACAGGCCAGACCGACGATGATCGCTATTAAACCACCACTGGCCAAAAGAGCCGTCAGTACATCGCTCATCGCTTTGAATTGAAAGCCGACGACCAATACCACGATCGCTATGAATACGATCTTCTTGATTCTTTTCTTCGGTTTGTCCAATACGATATCATGCTTGCTTAAAAATATGTTGATCACTTTATTGATCAACGACAAGGCAACGATCCAAAAGAAGATCGTGAATACGAAATTGACAGGACTGTTGACCATGATGCTGTCCCAAAATCTCATGAATGTATCCATGACTGTATTTTAAATCATTTTATAATCCGAATAAAACAAATAAATCATCCAAATGACAAATTCCCTGATCTTATTAACGGATCATCGTAATCATCTTATCCCTTTGTCGTGCTGGACATCATCACTTTCTGTGAGCGGTCTGATAACCAGCCCACAATTTTTGACCATAGCCAGAGAATTAGCGGGAATGCTTTTGAAAATAAAGGTATTGCCACCGATAACACTGTTTTCACCTATGACCACTTTTCCTCCCAATATAGTGGCATTGGCATAAACAGTGACATTGTCTTCGATCGTCGGATGTCTTTTTACCCCCTTTAATGATTCGGCATTATCAGTGCTGATAGCCCCAAGCGTAACTCCCTGGTACACTTTGACCCGTTTGCCGATGACCACCGTTTCGCCAATGACGACCCCTGTACCATGGTCGATGAAAAAAGCCTCATCGATCTTCGCGCCGGGATTGATGTCGATTCCTGTAGCACTATGTGCTAACTCTGACATCATTCGCGGCAGATATGGTATTTCCAATTCATACATCGCATGAGCCAAACGATAGATCAAAATGGCATAAAAACCGGGATATGCCAGAATGATCTCTTCCCGTGATTCACAAGCCGGATCACTTTCATAAAAGAATTCCAGGTCCTGCGCAAGTTGCGAAATGATCACGCCGAATCGTTCGAAGAGTTTATCTGTTGTCGTCTTATCATATACTGCATTTTTATAAGCGTAAGCCTTATCGATCATCTTGGCCGTAAATGCATAAATATCTTCAAAACTACTGTCCGTTTTGTAAAACGAGGGGATCATGAGCGATCGCAGATGATTTGAAAGAGCTATAACTTCCCTGCGTTCGATATGAGTGTTGGCATTTGCGAAAAGAGGATATGAACTCAGGCTGGCTTTGATCAGATCCCTGGCTTTAGTCATAAATGCCCTCCAAAGACAGGTACCGGTCAAAAGAATCCGGCAATATGACGACGATCTTTTTATCCTTTTCTCTCGCTTTATCGATCGCTGCCTTCAAAGCTGCACCGGAAGATATACCGGCAAAGATCCCTTCATGACGATGTAAGAGCTTCATCGCTTTTATCGCATCTTCATAAGTCACATCGACGATCTCATCGATCAGTTCATCTGCCAGTATTTTCGGTTTGAAGTTTGCGCCTATCCCCTGTATCTTATGCGGACCGGCAACTCCTTTTGTCAAAAGCGGTGAATCTGATGGTTCGACACCGATGATCTTGACTGCCGGATTTTTTTCCTTGAAATATGCGGCAGCACCGCTGATCGTACCACCGGTCCCTATCCCGGCAACAAAACAATCCGGATCACCGAGCTCATCGACGATTTCTTTAGCTGTATTTTCATAATGGGCTTGCGGATTATACCTGTTTTCAAATTGCGAAGGCAAGAAATGATCAGGATATGCGACGATCAGTTCTGCGGTTTTCTCTTTCGTCCCCGCCATCCCTTTTTTGCCATCGGATAGTACGACCTCAGCTCCGTAAGCTCTCATCATCCTGATCCTTTCCTTGCTCATGGTGTCAGGCATGACGATGATCAGCTGAAGTCCGAGATCAGCCGCTATCATTGCTAGAGCGATACCCATATTGCCCGATGTTTCTTCGATTATGACGGTATCCTTCCCGATCATTCCTGTTTCAAGAGCTTCTTTTATCATCTTATATGCCGGACGATCCTTGACACTGCCACTTGGATTGAATAATTCAACTTTTGCATATATATCACTTTGTAAAGCGAGTTCTGCTTTTATTTTTGACAGTTTTACTAAAGGCGTATTGCCTATCATATCCAATATTGATTCGTATATCATCTTTTTTTGTCTCCTTGGTATGTTAATTCTAAACTACGCTATGATAAATGCAACCGATATGCATTGGCCGATATCTTAAAGACTAAAAGATCGTATCAAACGATATCGTGATCCAGATGATTTAGATACATGTCTTATTTAAATGACTACGATATAAAAAAGGATATCACAACATATCCTTGATCTTAGAGATCGCTTTGTTTTTGATATCCGTACTTTCATTTATAAGCTCATTGACCTTTGCATCTAAGAGGAATTTCTTCTCTTCTTCTACAGAGCCTAGATTGATCAAGACATTAAGACTGGCACCATTTAAAGCTCCATCCATAAATAAGATCGCACAGCCTAGGTCGCTGATGGCATTCTTGTTACCATGGTCGATCATCTTGACCATGATCCGCATCGCTTCTATAGCCAGTTCCATGATCTTTAATGGTGAGGCGATAGCGATGTCCGTAGCTTTTTTGATCGCTTCCATGCGCAGTCTCTTTTCTTCATCATTCTCCTTTGGCAGTCTATAAG
>CASEHR010000034.1 GCA_949287785.1 uncultured Bacillota bacterium
CGACTAAGACCTGCCCTAACTGCAAGCTGACGGAAAAGATGCTCGATGAGAAGGGTATCAGTTATAAAGAATTGGATGCTGCTGAAAATCAGGATCTGGTCGCGGAATACGACATCATGGCTGCTCCGACCGTCATCTTAAAAAAGGATGACAAAGTCACAAAACTCGCCGGTTACAGCGATGTATCGAACTTCGTACGCAGTCTGTAAAAGACAATACAAAGGCTGAATCATCAGCCTTTTTTTGTGGCCGTTCCTGTTTCATTTTTTCATCTAACGATCATAGTAATCATTTATAATATATCCGAGGTGAAACAAATGAATATTTTATTCTTTCTAACGCCAAAAGCTGAACTGCAGTATCTCGATGATGATGATACGGTAAGGCAGGGGATCGAGAAGATCAGGGTCAAAGGTTTTACGGCGATCCCGATCGTCTCAAAGAAGGATGGTACATACAAAGGAACGGCATCGGAAGGTGATTTTTTATGGCAGCTGATCGATGAGAATACATGGAATATCTATGATCTTGAAAAAAAGAAGATCGTCGATATCATCGATAAGAAGAAATATCAGCCGGTAAGGATCAATGCCGAGATCGATGATCTTTTACAGTTGATCATGAATCAGAATTTCGTGCCGGTAGTCGATGATCGCGGTGTCTTTATGGGCATCATCACCAGACGTAAGGTCATCGAATACTATTACCATAAAGACTGCGGTGATCAAAATGGAATACAAGGTCCTCATCGTTGAAGATGATGAAGTCATATCCGCAGCCATCGCATCAAAACTTTCAAAGTATGGCTTAGGAGTCAGGGAAGTTGAAGATTTTCATCGTGTTGATGAAGAATTCATCACTTACGATCCGTCTTTGGTGATCCTTGATATCTCCTTACCTTTTTACAATGGCTATATGTGGTGTGAGAAGATCCGAAAGATCTCTAAGGTGCCGGTTTTGTATATATCGTCGATGAGTGACAATATGAATATCATCATGGCCATGAATATGGGTGGAGATGACTATCTCGCCAAACCTTTTGATCTGGATGTCCTGGTCGCCAAAGTCCAGGCTTTGTTGCGAAGGGCTTATGATTATCGGATCGATGGTGATTTCATCAAAGCCGGTGATGTCATTTTGCGTCTTGATGATCAGACAGTACTGAAAGACGATAAGAAGATCGAGCTTACGAAGAATGAATTCCGGATCATCCGCACGCTTATCGAAAAGAAGGGTCATGTGGTAAGCCGGGACGAATTGATGCAGAAGCTCTGGGAGACCAGTGAATTTATCGATGATAACACTCTGACGGTCAATATCGCCCGTTTGCGCAAGAAGTTGGAGGATATCGGACTTTATGATTTTATCGCGACGAAGAAAGGTCAGGGCTATATCATCAAAGATGAAGATGCTGATTAGTTTCTTAAAGGTAAAAAGAGGCACGATCGCTTTATGTATCTGTCTTTTAGCGATATTCAACAGTGGTCTATTCCTTTATAATATCGCCCCGGAAGTATTCATCTATATCGATATCCTGTCTTTGTGTGTGATCCTTCCGTATTTCATCATTTCCGGACTTCGTTATTGTAAGCATGCCGGAAGAGTCATCAGATCTTTAGATGATCATGAAGATATCGGTAATGATGAGGGGATGGATATCATCGAAGATGCTTATCTTAAGGCGATCAGCGAACTTAAGCAGGTCGTCAATCAAAACAAGGCCGAAGAGATGGATAAATACCGCGATATCATCGATTACTATACGATCTGGGCTCATCAGATCAAAACACCGATCGCTGCCATGCGGTTGTTGCTGGAGGGGAAAGATGAACCGTCGTTCGCCATCGAATTATTGAAGATCGAAGAGTATGTTGAGATGGTCTTGTCATATCTTAAGATCGTCGAGAACGATCGGGATTATCATTTTGCGAAGGTCGATCTCGATAAGGTGATCAAAGAGGAGATCAGATATTATCGTTCGATCTTTATCCAGAAGAAGATCAGGCTGGATTATAAAGAGATCGGATATGTCGTTTTGTCCGATGAAAAATGGTTGGCATTTATCATCGGACAGATCCTTTCCAATGCCCTGAAGTATACGAAAAACGGCGGTATGATCGCGGTCAGTCTGAAAGAAGATACCTTATATATCAAAGACAGCGGCATCGGCATCGCTAAGGAAGATCTGCCTATGGTCTTTGAAAAAGGCTTCAGCGGTACGGTAGGTCATAAGTATAAAAGAGCCACCGGTATCGGTCTTTACCTCGCCAAGAAGTATTGTGATATTCTCGATATCGATATCAGTATCACCTCTGTGATCGATGAAGGAACGACAGTCGCCTTACATTTCAAGTCCAACGATCTGTATTTTGATCATCTTACATAAGTGTAAGTTTCAAGCGATGAACTGTAAGCCAGGATCAAGGACGCTGACATATTGAAAAAGTAGAATATAGCTGTAGGAGGAAAACATATGGAACTTTTAGATGTCAGGAATATCAAAAAGGTATATGCGACACGCGGCAATAAAACTACAGCTTTAAATGGTGTCGATTTTAAGGTCAGTGAAGGCGAATTTGTCGCCATCATGGGTGAATCAGGAAGTGGCAAGACGACGCTATTGAATATCCTGGCTGCTTTGGATCGGCCGACGGATGGCGATGTCTATCTCAAGGGCAGATCGCTCAATGAGATCAGGGAGCGGGATATCACGACTTTCAGAAGAGAAAACCTCGGTTTTGTCTTTCAGGAATTTGATCTGCTAGCTAATTTCAGTAATAAAGATAATATTCTTTTACCGCTTGTTTTAGCCAATTGCAAGTATCAGGAAATGATCAAGAGACTGAATCCGATCGCTAAGGCTCTGGGGATCGAAAGCCTGTTGGAGAAGTATCCGTATGAGGTGTCGGGCGGACAGAAACAGCGGATCGCTGTTGCCAGAGCCCTGATCAATCAGCCGAAACTGATCCTGGCTGATGAACCGACCGGCGCTCTTGATTCAAGGAGCAGCGATGAACTGCTCGGTATTTTTGAAAAGATCAACCGACAGGGTCAGACTATTCTCATGGTAACTCACAGCGTCAAAGCAGCCAGCTTTGCCTCAAGAGTCTTATTTATCAAAGACGGTATTATCTTTCATGAATTGTACAAAGGTGATATGACCTATGAAGACTTCTTTATCAAGATCTCGGATACGCTGACCTTGCTTTTAAAAGGAAGTGAAAGATCATGAATCTGATCTTCAGATTAGCTAAAGAGAATATCACGCACGACCGGCGCTTATATTGGCCTTTTATCCTTTCGAGCACGGGTATCATCGCTCTTTCGTATATCGTCTATTCACTATCGCTCAATGATCAGATCACGATGACATATGCCGGCGCCTATGTCCAGACCTTCCTGAGTATGGGCTTTTCGATCATTGCGGTCTTTGCGGTCATATTCTTGTTTTATACCAATGGCTTTATCATCAAAAAGCGAAAAAGCCAGCTTGGTCTTTACAATGTCTTAGGCCTTTCCAAGGGCGATATCGCCAAAGTCCTGTTCGGTGAGATGTTGGCAGTATATCTTGTTTCGATCATCTTTGGGATCATCAGCGGTATCATCTTGGAGAAACTGGCTTTTCTCATCATCCTGAAGCTTCTGGCTTTGGATGTCATCTTCGGTTTTACGATCGCACCGGCAGCGATATTTACGGTCTTTGTCTTCTATAGCATGCTTTTTGTCGCTCTGTATATCTACAGCGTGATCAGTGTCTACCGGACTGATCCGATCAGGCTTTTGAAGGAAAAGGATAAAGGAGAGAAGGAACCGAGAGCGAAGTGGATCATGGCAGTCGCCGGTCTTGTCTTCATGCTGGGTGGGTATTATCTTGCCAATATGGAACAGACGGCAATGACCTCGATCGCCATCTTCTTCCCAGCGGTCATCCTTGTCATCTTAGGTACCTATTTATTGTTTACAGCAGGCAGTATCGCTGTTTTAAAAGCCCTTAAGAAAAACAAACGCTATTATTATAAGACCAGTCATTTCATCGCCGTCAGCAATCTCATGTTCAGGATGAAGAAGAACGCTGTCGGTCTTGCCAGCATCACGATCATGGCGACGATGATCTTGGTCATGACCGCCAGCACCACCAGCATGTGGTTCAGTTTAGAGAGGACCAGTGATCTTATGTATCCTAAAGATATGATCATCGAGATCGATGATCCGAATGCTGATGATGAGCTCATGATCGATGCGATCGACAGCTCTTTGGCCAGTATCGGTAATAAGGCTGTCGATCTGATCTACTATAATTATGGGTCGATATACGGTCGCTTCGATGATCACAGCCTGATCCTCAACGATTCCTATTCAAGTGTCGACCGTGGATTCAATATCCTGGATAATTCTACTTACAATATGCTTACCGGAAATGATATGAGTCTTGGACCAAGGGAGATGATCTTGCTGATGGATGGTGAGCGCTACCCATATACCTACATGACGATAGATGATGTGGATTATCAGATAGTCGAAATGATCGATGACAATATCGAGATCCTTCCTGACAACGACATCATCAACAATCAATCAGAGTGTACCATGGTATTCAATGATGCCGATATTGCGGATATAACCAGTCTTAAACGCATATATCTGTTTGATCTTGAAGAACCATTGACAGCAGACGGCGGCTATTTCAACTATGACTTCCTCGATGAAATACGGAATACCTTTGCAAGCAATGCTCTGACGACTCTGTATAAAGGCGATTTTGAGGTCGCTATGAGAGGGATGTACGCTGCCTTTCTGTTCTTGGGGACTTTCTTAGGTGTTGCGTTCATGCTGAGTATCATTCTGATCATGTACTATAAGCAGATATCAGAAGGTGATGAAGACAAGGAACGCTATCAGATCATGTCTAAAGTCGGTCTAAGCCAGAAAGAAATCAGAAAGACGATCGACAGTCAGGTCATCTTCGTCTTCTTTGCCCCGCTCATCGTTGCGCTCATTCATCTGATCGGATCATATCGGATGGTCGGTGGTATCGTAGCGACCCTGACGCAGAGCTCATCTTCCATGTATCTGTATACATGCTTCATCGTAGCTGGCGCATTTATCATCTTTTATGTCATCGTCTATCTTCTGACTAAGAAGACTTACTACCACATAGTCACCAGACACTAAGCCCTCAGGGGCTTTTGTCATATTTGACTATTTAAAGCTTTAAATATAGAATACATTCATATCCAGATATAAAGGAGTGTGATGTTCGTTTGGATAGTATACCCATACAGCTTATAGTTCAAGTCGTTCTGATCTTGTTCAATGCATTTTTCGCTGCCAGTGAAATGGCAGTCGTCTCTTTGAATCCGGCTTTGCTTTCAAGGCGGATCGATGAAGGTGATAAGAAGGCAAAACGCCTCTATGACATGAATAAAGAACCGACCAGTTTTTTATCGACCATTCAAGTCGGGATCACTTTAGCCGGTTTCCTGGGCAGTGCGTTTGCGGCCGACAGCTTCAGTGGTTATTTTGTCGACTGGGTCTATTATGACCTGGGGATAACCGCTTTATCCCTGTCTTTATTGGATACGCTGGCTGTTATCGTCATTACGATCATCCTGTCATTCTTTACTCTGATCTTCGGTGAGCTTGTCCCGAAACAGATCGCCATGCATCATCCGTATGAAGTAGCCAGTCTGACAGCCGGACCGATAAGCGTTCTGGAAAAGATCATGCGACCGCTTGTGTGGTTATTATCCAAATCGACTAATGCGGTCTTGCGTATCTTCAAGATCGATCCGGATAAAGAAGAGGATGATGTCTCGGAAGAGGAGATCAGATCGATGGCAGCTTTGGGAAGTCAGAAGGGTATCATCGATCAGGATGAAAATGAATGGATCCAGAATGTCTTCAAGTTCGATGATATCACGATCAAGGAGATCATGACACACCGGACCGATGTGATCGCTATCAAAGAGACTGATGATTATGCAGCGATCAAGGAGATCATTCGCAAGCACGGTCTGTCGCGTCTTCCCGTCTACAACAAAGCGGAAGACGATGTCGTGGGAGTGGTCTATGCCCGTGATATCTTCTTAGCCGATAAAGAACATTTTGACCTTAAAGAGATCATGCGCCGGCCTTATTTTGTGCCGGAGACTTTGAAAGCTGATTATCTTTTTGATGAGATGCGCAAAAAGAAGAATCACTTTGCGATCGTTGTCGATGAGTATGGCGGGATCGACGGGATCGTGACGATGGAAGATCTAGTCGAAGCGATCGTCGGTGATATCTATGATGAATACGATACAGGTGAAGAGAAGGAATATATAAAGATCGACGACAATACTTATAAGGTAAATGGTTCGATGGCTCTTGATGATGTTTATGAATTGACAAAGATCAAAGCCTTTAAGGAAGAATCGGAAGAGTATGATACGATCGGCGGCTATGTCTTAGCAAGACTTGATGAAGTGCCTGAAGACGATACGACAGTTGAAGTCGAAGAAGACGGTGTCAAACTCAAGGTCATCAAGATCAAACGACATAAACTCGAAGAGATCATCATCCGAAAGACAAAATAAATGAAGGTGTGCAGGCCATGCACACCTTTTATAAAAGACCGATAAATGATCTGATGACATCGATTCCACCGATGATCGATCCGATCGAGCAGAATATATTGCAAAGCAATACGACCAGCAAGATCCGGGTGACACGGTTTTTGTAGAAGCCCTTTAAG
>CASEHR010000035.1 GCA_949287785.1 uncultured Bacillota bacterium
CATGACACCTGTATAAGTCTTCTGATAGACATAGCAGACAAAGATCCCAAGAAGCAGAGCCAGGATCAAAGCTACTGCCATATCAAAAAGCGAGATCGATGTCAGATTCTCAATGGATGATGAACGAAAGATGTCTTGAAATGTCATAATTAGCCTCCTGTTCTGCTGATCGCATATTTACTATACGATGATCTTCTTGCATCAATATTGACCAGTGCTTTTATCGTATCCGGAAGATATCTGTCGTATTTAATTTCTAGGATCGTCTTTTCCTCCAGATGCATATAATAAGCATCCTGATCTAAGAATGCTCGGGCATCGAAGATCTTTGAGATATCACTATCGAAAGTTATGCGCACATTGCCATAAGGATAAACAAAAGCTTCACGCATATACCTAACAACACTGACAGGAGCTGATGTGTTATTAAGACATACATAGAACTCTTTTTTAAGCTCTTCTTTACTTTTTAGTAGAAAATCGATATCACCTTTGATGATCTTCTCTACTTCTTCTTTTGAAAGTCTGACGCTGTCCTTTGCGCTGAGATCACCGCGTTTATACTTCTTCTCCAGTTTGATGAAACTAAGATCGTCACCATAATAACGGATACGAAACTTTTCTTTATAACTGAAACCTTCAGTCTTGGCTCTATACGCTCTGTCATACTCATCATCAAAATATAAGCTGGTTACCATATAACAACCATCTTTACCGTGCCTGTCACAAGACAAAGCTTTTCTCAGACGCAAGCGAAGCACCAGATCATCAGCCTTCGTGATCAGGTGCTTTATCTCGTGTCTTATCAGGACTTTCTTAGTCATCGTAGGCACTATCGCCATAGTTACTATCACTGTAGTTTGATGAACCATAGTTCGATGTACTATAGTTCGATGTACCATAGTTGGTATAACCATAGTCTGTGACACCATCGTTATTCGGACCATAGTCTGTGTCGTCGTAATCCGTCACTCCATCGTTATTCGGACCATAGTCTGTATCATTGTAGTCAGTAAAACCATCACTGTCCGGTCCATAATCCGTATCAACATAACTTGTGATACCATAATCAGTCTCATTTCTAAGATCGATCTGATTCTGCCACTTATGTTCATCGACAGTTGTCTTGACTTCGGTGACGACATCATCAACAAAAGTTGTATACGGGATGACGGATCCTTCTTCGATCTCAATGATGACCTGACGCTTTTCACTTTCAACTTCATCGACAAGATAGCCCGCTTCACCGATCTTCGTCAATAATTCAGCAACAACAACTCTCGTCTCTTTTCCGATATATTGCCCATCATCTTCAACGATCGCCTTTCCATCATCGTTGACGCCTCTGACATCGATGACATCCCCATTTTCATCATAAGATATCGCAATCTCAGGATTGACTCTTAAAGTCAAAACGCCGGTACCGGGAAGAGTATTTTGCGTCTCAGTGGTAGATACACTGTTTGTTGAACAGCCCACTAAAGTCATTACCATTGCCAGTGTGATTATTAGGGTACATAATTTTTTCATTTGATTCCTCCTTGGCTCTTATGCCTTTTCACTTACAGCTTACGCAGCTCTTATTCCGTTTTTTGGGGTCAGTCGTCATAATTTGAGTTATTTTCTTCATCATATTCCGAATCGGCGTAATCCGATGAAGCATTACTGTGCTCATACTCACTGTCTTTATCGATTTCCGTGCCGATCGATGGTGTCGGGACGTCCTGAGGTCCGACTGGCTTGACCGCATCACCATAATCATCATCGTCATAACTGCTGTCACTTTCAATTATGATCTCTGGCACGATGATCTCTTCATGGCCGCTTTGATCAGATATCGTGATCTTTACTTTTAAATCATCTTTAAGATGGATGAGTGTATCGTCGATTTCTTCACGCTTCTCTTTGATCCAAGAAGCATCCTCAGAAGCAAATTCAATAGCTATCGTCTGTCCCTGATAGAGATAACCGAATCTGATCGCTCTGTCCATCAGTTCATCAAAGACGACATCGATATCCTTACCTTTATAGCCATAACCATCAATGAGGTGTGTACCATCCTCGTTGAGTCCACTGATTACTATCACATCATCATCTCTGTTCACATCGATCTTTACACTTGGGTTGATCTTAAAAAGAAGTGAATCAGTAACGATACTATCCATATAGATATCAAAAGCGAAAAAGAAGATGAATACGGCAAACACACCGATCAGCGGATAGAGCAATCTCAGACTCTTTTTCTTAGGTTCGGCTTCTTTGACCGTCTCGATCGACTCCACCTCCATACCTACCCGGTAGTCTTTATTGTAGATCCTGATGAAATTACCATCCTGATCTAAAGCTATCGCATATAGCGTATGTACCTCCATGATCAGATATCTCATACTGCCGTACCTCCTTTAAGGATATGCCAGAGATGACCACGAATGATCTCATAGCCATTAGTCAAAATCACCAACATAGTCACAAGATACTTACGATGACGCTCTAATACTTTACGCTCATTTTTATCTGTCGTCAGTCTTTGTATCGGTAACTTCCTGCTCGCAAGCAGATCATCCAGAATCGATGTGTCTTCTTTAGCTTTGGCGATCACCTTTTGGATCAGGGCTCTCGTACGCTCTTGTTTAGGAGAAGAAACAGTAAGATCTTTATATGAAACACCAAAAGTCTCTAAGACTTTACCCAGTTCCAAGATCTCAGCTTTTGTAGCTAAAAGACGCATATGCTCGTCTGTCTGATCATGCTCAAGAGCGATCGCATCGATCAGCGGATCTCCTTCTTCATTCTCTTTATCAAGCGATATATGATCTTTATGCCTCGCTTCCTTGCGGTCATGATCGATAAGTCTGCTACGGATGATCATCCTGGCATAGTGCAAGAAAGCACCTCTATCCTTGTCATATAACAAGATCGCTTCATGAAAAGCGATCATCGCAACCTGTAATTCATCACTGCCATCACTTGTGTAAGTGCCGGTATATTTGCTGACTTCTGACTTGATAAAAGGCAGATACTCACGTATCAACCCATCTGCGACATCGATGTCATATCTGGCAAGTGAAACTTTTTTTAGGATCTGATGCTCGTCTTGCAAATCTTGGTCCTCCTGATATAGAGTTCGTAAGGCTTTATCTTGAAACCGGGGCTGATGATATAAAGAACTTGAAAAAGATACTTTATTTATAAGTAATCTATAAGAAACTCTGTCATATAACAAGTTAAATAAATGTTAAATAATAAGGTAATGTGGACTGATGCTCTAGAAAAAGACGCTGTATATTAATATTTATACACTTATCAATAATCATCAGACATCAATAAGTAAAAAATACGGAAATGGTTCAAAAAAGCAGCATATTCAAAAATGATCCAGTATCTTCGAAATGAGAATCTGGATCATTTTTAGTTATGACCATCTTAGAGTAAGCATCATTTTTTACACATGCTTCGTTTTTTAGAAGCATGGCTTGACCGCATCTATGCAATATGCAGTCACTTCTTTATGACCTAAGATATATATTATGTTGATTTTATGATCATCGCTCTGAATATCTATATCAGGTATAACAGAACACCTAGATCCGGTCTTTTAAACGTCGTCAATCAAGTTGTTGGCAAACAAAATCTTCATCATATTGATATCTGTCTACTTTATCAATGGCGCTAACCACTAATACAGGAACGATTTTAAAGAATATACTGCTACTAAGTTTGAGCTTTTATAGCAATAATTAAATACACAAAGTCGCAAGGAAGGATAACCTTATATTAATGAGTGCGATTGAAATACACAATCGTCCTATATAACGGATACCAACGGACGATCTGAAATTGATACGACTGATCCATATCGATCAGATGGTATGTTTTAATGTATAACAATACCACATCATTGCCTATCTTCACTTAATATTTAGATTTACTTGGCAATATAATCTATTATGCAGACTTATATACGACCTTACCGCCGATGATCGTATAGATGACTTCAAAGTTATGATCGAGGATCGTGATATCACTGTCATAGCCCTTATGGATATGGCCTTTTCCTTTCAGGTCATAGATCCGGACAACATTAGCTGAAGTCATCCTGATAAGATCTTCGATACCGATACCGAGATGATCATGCAGGTTTTTCATGCCCTTAACGACCGGCATCGATGATCCATACAGTCGTCCTGTATCAGTCAGGATATAACCTTCTTTATCGATCGTTACCTCCATGCCGCTGATATGATAATGGCCTTCGGGCATACCGGCCATGGCGATATTATCAGAGACAAGGATAAAGTGATCATAGGCGTTATTCTTCACCCTGAACATGATCTTCATCATCTCATTGGATACATGCAGACCATCTGCGATCAATTCATTATCGACTCTGTCGCTTAAAAGAGCAGCGCCAAGTGCACCCATGTGCCGATGATGGATACCGGTCATGACATTGGCGGTGTGTGTGATGACAGAGATGCCCTGATCAAAGGATCTCATCGCCCCGTTATAATCGATATCGGTATGGGCCATAGCTACCTTGATACCCCTATCTTTCAGATAAGTGATGACATTGGATGCTCCATCGAGTTCCGGGGCGATACCGACAAGCTTAAGCAAGCCGCCGGCGTCTTCGATCATCGTCTTGATATGATCGAGATCGATCTTCAGAGGTTCTTCCCTGATGCCGTTTTCACCTGTCCTATTCAGATATGGGCCTTCTGAATGAATGCCTAAGATCCGACATCCTTCATATCCATCCTTAAAGATCCTGGCGATATCTTTAAAGAAAGATTCGTTGGCTGTCGGAAAACAGCCGGTAACACCGCATCTTACAAGTTCCTTCAGATAGCCACGGATGATCGCTTCTTTATCTTCACTTTCACGATCCATCAGATCATAGCCTCCGTAACCGTGATTATGAGTATCGATGATCCCCGGGATCACCAAAAGATCACCGGCATCGATATCATAATGACCATCTCCGATACCGCATATCTTGTCAGTTACTTCCAGGACACCGGCTTTTTTACCTTCATCGCTATAGATATTCTTTGAATAGATCCGCATATTACCTCACATGAACAACAAATCGATGATACCGGCAATACCATCGTTATTATTATCGGCAGCGATGATATCGGCACACCGGATAACTTCTTTCTGACCATTTGCCATCGATACGCCAAGCCCGGCATATCTGAGCATCTCTATATCATTTTCACCATCACCGACACAGACGATCTGACTGGGCAGAATATCTGACATTTCGGCGACCATCCTTATCGCATCGACCTTGTTTATACCTTTGGCTACTGCCTCGATCCGCGTAGATAAACTGCTGGTCACACCGGGTATATCATCGACATCTTTCAAAATTAAACGGATCTTACGGATATCATCTTCAGTCCCATCAGCTACCAGTTTATAGATCCGTCTATCTATAAGATATTCATCCACATCGATATCATCGACAGCCACCCGGCCGGACTGATGATATAAATAGACCTTCAAAGGAAGCTCACTGTCCTTAATAACCGCCAAAAGACGATATATGATCTCCCTTTCCAAAGGGACATCATTTAATATCCTGCCGTCAGTATTGATCACATAAGCCCCGTTAAAAGCGATGACATACTGATCATCTAAAGCCAGTTCTTTGACAAGCGGCTCTATTGAATAGTAACCTCTGGCACTGGCTAAGACAAAAACGATATCGTCTTTGACCGATCTGATCATATCTTTGGTATGATCACTTATCCTTTGATCATCATTTAAAAGGGTGCCATCGATATCCGTGACCATCATCTTATAATACATGAACTCATTTTAGCACATATCCATCATTACTGTTTCATGCGATATATCGCTATTTTATTCATAACCCTGTTGATAAAGACCAAAAAGATATAAAATGATAGCGAGGTGAATATTATGAAAGTGATCATCGGCTTAAGTGCTAATATCAATGATGATGAGCCGGTAGCCAACTATGGCAATGTAGCTTATGTTGAAAGTATATTGAAAGGTGGTGCCGTACCCCTTATCTTACCGGTGACAAATGATGAAAATGTCATCGATGAATATGTCAGGATCTGTGATGGTTTTATCTTTACCGGCGGGGAAGATATATCACCACTATTTTATAATGAAGAACCACGGACATGTGGCCGTACCAGCATCATCCTCGATGAATATCAGCTGGCTCTTTTTCAGAAAGTCTATGCTGCCCGCAAGCCCTTTTTAGGGATCTGCCGGGGATTACAGCTGATCAATGTCGCTTTAGGCGGCAGTTTATATCAGGATATAAGTGAATTCAGCAAAAACACCATCAAACATATGCAAAAGACGGACCCGGCTGATGTATCCCATTCAGTATCCTTTACAAACGACAGTATCTTCTATCGATTATTTGGTGATAAGATCTATATCAACTCCTATCACCATCAGGCTATAAACAGGCTTGCCGATAATCTGAAAGCCGTCGGTAAAGCACCGGATGGTATCATCGAGGCGATCGAAGTGACCGATGACAGATTCGGCATCGCTGTCCAATGGCATCCGGAAAAGATGCTTCTGAAGGATGATGAGATGTTGCCGTTATTCAAGGAACTCATAAATAGATCGATGCATTAAAGATGACCATAATCAAGAGGTGTGATAGAACTGGATCTATCACACCTCTTTACCTGTTATATACATGATCATCTTACCTGATGACATCAATGATGCTTATCAGGATGATGGTTCGAATGAAAAGAATTACTCTGATTATAGTTTTGGCTTGGTGCAGTAGTCTTTGGCGTAGTAGCATTCTCTTGCGGAGTACTGCTTGTACAGCCTGACATCGTTATGATCAATATCAGCACCAATAATAATGTCAACGTTTTTTTCATGATAACTAACCAAAATAGGAGTTTGAACAGTGCAGATACTCATGGTTTTCTACATGATCAATTACCAACTTGTATCCACAACTTGTACATTGTTGATACTTTTCTATTTCATAAACTTCATAAATGTCGTAAGTATGCGTGCCATGCACACACGGAAACGATTCTTTATGAGCCGCTTCAATAGAAGAGTATACTGGACTTTTTGGTATTACGCCGTTAGTACAATTAGGACAATCAATGACTTCGATCCGAGGCTCGATCTTCGTACCATCAACATCAACTTCTTGAGCATAAGTGACGATCGTTGGGTGAAGTGTCATCCCTAAAATACACATTATAACGAACAGTTTTTTCAGCATATATTATACCTCCTACTGATATTCTATCATATGTCAATAATATACTGCTCACTAAGTTATAAATATATGACAGTCTATTGATATCAGTGAATGATCGTCCCTGTTTCAAGGTCAGCACTGACGATCCCGAGTGTCTTGTCATCTTCGCCGGCTAATATCATGCCTTCGGATTCAACACCGCGGATCTTGGCTTTCTTCAGGTTAGTTACGACGATGACCTTCTTGCCGATGAAGTCTTCCGGGCTAATCTTATCGGCGATACCTGATACGATCTGTCTTATCTCACCGTGACCGATATCGATCTTCGATACCAAGAGTTTTTTCGCATCCTCGTGTTTTTTGCATTCGATGACCTTGCCGACAGTCAATTCGACTTTCGCAAAATCATCGATCGAGATCTCCTTTAAGTGTTCGACCTTTTCTACTTCTGCTTCCTTTGCCAGTTTAGCCTTCAATTCTTCCTCATCGATCCTCGTGAATAAGATCGCCGGCTTTTCAACTACCTGATAATGTTCAACTGAACCGAAGGTACTGTCGGCAAATGTATCTTTATCCGTACCTAACATCTCAAAGATCTTTTCAGCAGTAGTCGGTATATAAGCTTTTAACTCTAAAGCACATAGCCTGATACCTTCGATGATCGTATATAAGACATCATTGAGTCTTGGATATCTGGCTTCATCTTTACCCAAGATCCATGGTTCAGTCTCATCGATATACTTGTTCAGACGCTTCAGGGCATTCATCACGACTTCGATCGACTTTGGCAGATCCAAAGCATCCATCCTGACTTCGACATCATGATCTAAGGCGTTCAACTGGTCGATAACTTCCTTATCGAGATCGGTGATATCTTTGATCCTGCTGAGAGATCCTTTCAGATACTTATTGGACATCGTGATCGTCCGGTTGACAAGATTGCCTAAGATATTCGCAAGATCACTGTTGCGTCTTTCGACCATCAGTTCCTCACTGAAGTTTCCGTCAGAACCAAAAGGCACTTCACTCAGTAAGAAATAACGCAGTGTATCAGCACCGTAATCTTTGATGAATTCCCGCGGATCTTTGAAGTTGCCCTTGGATTTTGAGATCTTGCTGCCGCCGATGGTGAGCCAGCCATGACCATAGACCTTCTTTGGTAAAGGCAGACCCAAAGCCATCAGGATGATCGGCCAGATGATCGTGTGGAAACGGAAGATCTCCTTACCGACTAAATGCAGATCAGCCGGCCAGTATTTTTTGAATAATGTATCATCATCACTCAGATAACCCAGAGCACTGATATAGTTGCTCAAAGCATCGATCCAGACATAGACAGTCTGATCTTTATCAAAGGTACAGGGAATACCCCATTTGACACTGCTCCTTGAAACACAGAGATCTTTAAGGCCCGGTTTCAGGAAGTTATTGTACATTTCGTTATAACGTGATTCCGGCTGCATCAGATCACGATGTTCATTCAGATATTCCTCAAACTGTTTCTGATATTTTGAAAGACGCAGGAAATAAGCTTCTTCCTTCATCAGTTTGACTTCTCTTCCGCAATCCGGACATTTACCATCGACCAGCTGTGATTCCGTCCAGAATGATTCACATGGTGTACAATACCATCCTTCATAGTAACCTTTATAGATATCACCCTGATCATACAGTTTCTGAATGATCTTCTGGACACAGGCAATGTGTTCGGGATCGGTAGTCCTGATGAATTTATCGTAATCGACATCAAGTTCTTTCCACAGATCCTTGGCATCAGCGATGATCGGATCGACATATTCTTTAGGTGATACACCGGCCTTCTTAGCCCGGTCTTCGATCTTCTGCCCGTGTTCATCAGAACCGGTCAGAAAATATACATCATAGCCTTTTGCCTTCTTATATCGTGCTAAAGCATCAGCGATCACCGTTGTATAACAATGTCCTACATGAAAGTGTTCACTTGGATAATAGATCGGTGTCGTCACATAATAAGTCTTCTTATCTTCCATATTCCCTCCACAGAGTATTCTTCTTTTTGCGTATAGATTATACAATATTATCATCTGTTTAACATAGTTCCTGCATCAATAGTTTTATTACCGCTGTCCCTTTACTTCAAGATCAAACCAATATACAATCATCAAAAAAGCTTAATGAGAGGAGATAATATGTTAAGACTTGTAAGAGCTGAAATACAATACAAAGAAGCCATCATCGATATGATCGATGAATGGAAAAGATATAATGAAATGCATCCCGATGCGAATCAATCACCACAGGCAATATTCAAGATCGACCCAAGAGATTATGAGCTATTTAAAGAAAGTATCGATAATAAAGGCAATGAACCGGGTAAAGTACCATCAACGACCTATTTTCTGTATGATGACACCCGTAAGATAATGCTCGGTGCCATCAATATCCGTCACTATCTGAATGACTATCTTTTGAATTATGGCGGTCATATCGGTGATGGCATAAGACCAAGTGAAAGAGGTAAAGGCTATGCGACAAAGATGATCGCTTACGGGCTTGATATATGCCGTGATATGGGTATAAAACGTGTATTGATGGTCTGCGACAAAGATAATGTCGCTTCTGCCCAAACGATCATCAAAAACGGCGGCATCTTAGAAAACAGGCCAACTCATAATGGCAAGATCATTGAACGTTATTGGATAGAACTATAACTTTTATAGAATCATTAAAATTCATTATAAAATGATCTGACTATTGAATATTTCTTCATCGCTGCATCTAAGCTTAAATGATATCTTATCCAATATCTGATCTTTCTTGTCTTATATATTTCAAACGCAGACTCATTTTTTAGTCTATATGACACTATATTAATGATGCAGATAGGTGTCTACTTTATTAATAGCACTTCAGCGCTGAATGGAAGTGGTCTTCTTCAACTAGTACAAGTAGTTGGAGTGTTTATTTTTGGAGAAATCAG
>CASEHR010000036.1 GCA_949287785.1 uncultured Bacillota bacterium
GCTTACGAAGTGAAGCCGGCGACGATCTCAAAGATCATCGACGGTCTTATCAAAAACGGCATGATCATGCGTTATGAGGGCAAAGATCGCCGCAGTGTGAGTCTGAAGATCACCGCCAAAGGCAAAGAGACCGTCGATAAATGGGAAAAGGTGATGGATGAGGTCATGGCGATGATGACGAAAGGTTTCAGTGAAAAAGAGAAGAAGACGTTGTACGACCTGCTTGAGCGGGCAACGGAAAACCTGAAGGGAGTGGCCGATGAAGACCTTGTTCAGACTGCTTAGATATGCCCGTCCTTACCGAAAGGAGTTCATTTTGGCGATCGTCTTTGTGGTGATCGAAACGAGCTTTGAATTACTGATGCCTAAGGTGATGGCCGATATCATCGATAACGGTGTCTTGGCCGGGGATGTGGATTATATATTGAGTGAAGGTATCATGATGGTCATCGCCGCTTTGATCTCTTTAGGCTGCGGCTTGTTGTTTGCGAGATTTGCTGCCAGAGCGATCCATGGTTTTGGTTCACAACTTCGCAAAGCGGAATTTAGAAAGATCCAGGAGTACTCCTTTAAGAATATCGATCATTTTGATTCGTCGAGTCTGATCACCAGGATGACCAGTGATGTCACCGTCGTCCAAAACGCTTTCTCTAGTCTGCGGCCGATCGCCCGGGCGCCGATCATGCTGACGATGGGGATCTTTTTCAGCTTTACGATGTCACCTGAACTGGCACTGGTCTTTCTCATCGCCTGCCCGATCCTTGGCGCTACCCTGATCTTCATCGTTAGCAAAGTGGCTCCGATGTACACCGTATTGCAGGAAAAGATCGACAAGCTCAACTTAGTCGTCGAAGAGAATCTGAATGCGATCAAGATCATCAAAGCTTATGCGCGAGAGGATTATCAGGAAAACAAATTCGAAGAAGTAAATGAGGACCTGAACAGAAAAGCGACGGTCACCTATGCAATCGGGGCTTTGAATATGCCGATCTTTCAGGCGACGATGTATACCGTCATCATTCTGATCCTCTTTTTGGGAGCGGGTCTGATCTATGAAGGGAAGATGGCGGTCGGCAGCCTGACCGGCTTATTGTCCTATGTCTTGCAGATCATGAATTCCCTCATGATGATATCCAATATTTTCATGATGCTGACGCGATCACTGGCCAGTGCCAGAAGGATCACGGAAGTATTCGATGAAAAGATCGATTTAGTAAGCGGCAGTAACAAGGGCCCGGTCAAAAACGGTGATATCATGTTTGATCATGTTTCTTTCAAATACGATCTTAATGCGGAAGAGAATGTCCTGAGTGATATAAGTTTCCGCGTCAAAAGCGGCCAGACCATCGGAATATTGGGTGGTACCGGCAGCGCCAAGAGCAGTCTTGTCTCACTTATTGCTCGATTGTACGATGTCACGGATGGAAAGGTATATGTCGGTGGTGTCGATGTCAGAGAATATGACCTTAAAGTGCTGAGAGATGCTGTCGGTATCGTCCTTCAGAAAAATGTCCTTTTCAGCGGCACGATCTTAGAAAACCTCTTATGGGGTGATGAAAATGCCGACAAAGAAGAGATCGATAAGGCCCTGAAGATCGCCGGTGCCTATGATGTCGTCTATGGTTTCAAAGACGGTCTTGACACCTATCTCGATGAGGGTGGGGTCAATGTATCCGGCGGTCAGAAACAAAGGCTCTGTATTGCCCGGGCCTTGCTTAAAAAGCCGCAGATCCTGATCTTAGATGACAGCACCAGCGCCGTCGATACAGCGACGGAAAAGTCGATCAGGGATGCCCTTTACGCCCTTGATGATATGACTAAGATCATCATCTCGCAAAGGATCATCAGCGTTAAAGATGCCGACAAGATCTTTATTCTCGATGACGGCAAGATCATCGCCGAGGGCGATCATGCGAAACTTTTAAAAGAGTCTGATGTGTATCGAGAACTGTACACATCCCAGATGAGGGGAGGTGAAGAATAATGCCGCCAAGAGTTATCAGTGGTAAAAAACCCAATGATCTTAAAAAGACCCTGAAGCGTCTTTTCGCCTACATGGGCAATCATAAGTTCGTCTTGCTTGTCGTATCGGTACTGGTCATCATAAATGGGGCTCTTGATCTTTTGGGGACCTATATGATCAAACCGATCGTCAATAATTACATAGCGACCGGTGATACCGAAGGTCTATTTAAAGCGATCATCTTTATGATCGTGATCTATGCCGTCGCTGTTTTATCGGCTTTGGGATATTCTCAGATCATGGTCAGAGTCGCCCAGATGATGATCAAAGAGATCAGACGTGATCTTTTCAAGGCTTTGGAGAAACTGCCGATCAGATACTTCGATGAGCACAGTCATGGTGATATCATGTCTAATTTTACCAATGATATCGATACTTTAAGCGAGTGCTTCAACAATTCCTTCAGTATGATGATCAAGAGCTTTATCGAGCTCTTCGGGACCATCGTTTTGATCTTTGTGCTCAACTGGCAACTGTCACTGATCGTCGTCTTCTTTTATGTCATCCTCTTTTTCTATATTGAATACAGTTCCAAAAAGAGCAAGTATTATTACAAATTCCAGCAGGATCATCTCGGTGCACTCAACGGTCATATCAAAGAATCGATCAGCGGACAGAAAGTCATCAAAGTCTTCGATCATGAAAAAGCCAATATCGAAGCTTTTGAAAAGAAGAATGAGGATCTGCGTAAGGCGGCTACCAGTGCTTTGAGTTACTCTGGGACACAGGTGCCCTTTGTCGTCAGTATATCTTACATCAATTATGCGATCGTCGCTGTGGTCGGTGGTATCATGGCAGTCAGAGGCATGACTGATATCGGTTCGCTGGCTTCTTATCTGATCTTTGTACGGCAGTCATCGATGCCGATCAACCGCTTTACCAATCAGACGAATTTCATCCTGGCGGCTTTGAGCGGGGCTGAAAGGATCTTTGATGTGATGGACAGCGAAAGCGAGATCGATGATGGTAAAGTCACGGTGGCAAAGACAGATGAGGGCTGGGTCTTTAAAGATAACGGAAAGAGTGTTCCCCTGAAAGGTGAGGTGCGTTTTGAGCATGTCGATTTTGGCTATGATCATAAGGCCATGGTCTTAAAAGATCTGTCATTATATGCCAAACCGGGTCAGAAGATCGCTTTTGTCGGATCGACCGGGGCTGGCAAAACGACGATCACAAGTCTTCTGGATCGTTTCTATGAGATCGATAACGGAAAGATCACATTTGATGGGATCGATATCAGAGATATCAGAAAAGCCGACCTCAGAAAGACGCTGGGAGTCGTCTTGCAGGATACACACTTATTCACCGGCACGATCGCGGACAATATCCGCTTTGGGAAACCGGAAGCTACGATGGAAGAGGTCATCGAAGCAGCGAAGGTCGCCAATGCCCACAGCTTTATAAGGCGTTTACCAAAAGGCTATGATACATATATCACCTCAGATGGCGCGAGTCTTTCCCAGGGTCAAAGACAGCTTTTAGCGATCGCCAGAGCAGCGATCGCTGATCCGCCGGTCCTTATTCTGGATGAAGCGACCAGCAGTATCGATACAAGGACGGAAAAGCTGATCGAAAAAGCGATGGATAAGCTCATGGAAGGGAGGACGGTCTTTGTGATCGCACACCGTCTAAGTACGGTCCGCAACAGCAATGCGATCATGGTCCTGGCTGACGGCAAGATCATCGAACGTGGTGATCATGACGATCTGATAGCACAAAAAGGCACTTATTATAAGCTTTATATGGGCATGTTCGAATTGAGTTAGCAGTTTCTTGATCATTTTGGAAAGAACCGGATACAATAAGGATGTAATGGAAAAAGCGATACTGGCATATGTTGATATCGATACCATCGATCTTCAAAACAAGATCGCCGAGGGAATAGCTCTGGCATATTCTTCAGGCGTAGAAGTAGTTAAAACAGTGGTCCAGAAAGCCAACAGCTTTCATCCGCAATATGCCTTTCGTAAGGGCAAACTGGACCAATTGAAGGAGCTTTTGAGCAGTGAGGATATAAACAAGGTCATCTTTTTGAATAATCTTCGCATCGATACCTTGAATAATCTTTGTGAATACCTGGATGCCGATGTCATCGATCGGACGACTCTGATCTTAGATATCTTCGCTTTAAGAGCCAAGACAAAGCAAGCCAGGATCCAGGTCGAGATGGCCAGATTGAATTACGATCTGGCCAATATCGGTGATATCGATAATGAAGGACACAAACGCGGCAATGCCCTGAACCGCGGGGCAGGTGAGATGCGCTCAAGCATCATCCGAAGCAATAAACGCAAAAGGATCGCCTATCTTAAAAGAGAGCTCATGAAGATCGAAAACGACCGGCATACACAAGCTAAAAAGCGCAATGCTTCCGATCTTAAGAAAGTGGCTTTGGTCGGTTATACCAATGCCGGGAAATCGACATTGCTCAATGCTTTAGTCAAAGATGACAAGAAGGTCTTGAGTGAAGATATGCTCTTTGCGACGGTCGATACCGATATCCGAAGGATAGATCATAAAGGCAAGGCCTTCTTGCTTTTTGATACAGTTGGTTTCGTATCCGATCTTCCGCATACATTGATCGAAGCTTTCAGATCGACGCTTGCCGCGGTAAAGGAAGCCGATCTTCTGATCAACATCATCGATGCCAGCCATAAAGAGGCCATCTATCAGAAAGAGGTGACCTATAAGGTGTTACAGGATATCGGTGCCAAAGGTATTCCGATCATCGATGTCTATAATAAAGCTGATCTGGTCGATACTACAAACCATCTTGCCATATCCGCTAAAAACGGATACGGTATCGACAGTCTTCTGGATCTTTTGACCGATACCTTGTACCCTGATGAAAAATCGACAGCAGGGATCTTGCCCTATGATAGACTATTCTATATCGACCGCTATCAGAAGATGGCTTTGATCAGAAAGATCGTCGATGAAGAAAAGGGAGTCATGATCGAAGTCAGTGGTCCAAAGGAAGTCATCAAAGCATTTGAAAGGGTATTGATATATGATTGAGAGCGGGTTTTATCGCTCTTTTGATACTATATCCCTTGAAAAATAAGGGCTGTTGTGGCATTATAATATCGTTATTGGAGCGATCTGATAACTTTTTATTTACGCAGGAGGTAATATCGTGAAAGGCAAGAATCGTGTCATCCTCACATGTACAGAGTGTTTATCACGGAATTACTCTGTCTATAAAAACAAGCTCAGAAGCACTGAACGTTTAGAACTTATGAAATACTGTCCCCGGTGTAATAAGCATACACTGCATAAGGAGACAAAATAGGAGGCTCGGATATGAAATGGTTTAGTTTAAGCGGCATCGTCAAAGAGATCAAAAAGATCAGATGGCCGGGTATCAAGACTTTAAGTGAGAATTCCGTACAGGTACTCATCTTCACAGTCGGTTTTGGTGTTGTATTCTTTGTCTGTGATTTCATCGTCACATTATTATTGCAAGTATTGAACGTCATTGGAGGTTAATCGATGGCTGAAGAGAAAAAGACGGAAGAGACCAAACAATGGTATGTCGTCAATACCTATGCCGGTCATGAAAACAGAGTAAAGGATAATCTTGAAAAAAGGCTGGAGACGATGGGGATCGCTGACAATCTTTTCCGGATCGTCGTTGCCGAAGAGAGCCAGATCGAAGTCAAAAACGAGAAGTCCAAGGAAGTGATGAAGAATATCTTCCCCGGCTATCTCTTTGTTGAGATGATCATGACGGATGAAGCGTGGTATGTCGTTCGTAATACCCCGGGAGTAACCGGCTTTATCGGTTCGTCAGGCGGTGGTGCCAAACCATTTCCGGTCGCACAGGAGGAAATGGATGCGATCTTAAGGCGTATCGGACAGTCAGATAAGAAGATCGAAGTTGAATTCAAAGTCGGTGACAGTGTCAAGATCGTTTCCGGACCATTCAGTGGTATGGAAGGCAAGGTCGAGTCGATGAATGATCAGACGCAGATCGCGACCGTTCTCATCATCTTGTTTGGACGGGAAACACCGACTGATATCAATTACATTGACTTGAAGCTGGCTGAGTATTAAAATATCTAGGCACGTGGGAGAAGGCGCACACTTCATTCAGACCACGTAACCATATACAGGAGGAATTTATGGCGAGAAAAAAAGTTGCGAAAGTTTGTAAACTTCAATTCGAAGCTGGTGGTGCCAGACCGGGTCCGGCATTAGCTTCTGCTGGTATCAACATGCCGCAATTCTGTACAGCATTCAACGATGCGACAAAAGACAGAAAAGGCGATATCGTACCAGTTATCATCACAGCATATGAAGACAAGTCATTTGACTTCGTGCTGAAGACGACACCGGCATCAGTCTTACTCAAGAAGGCTGCCAAGGTCAACAAGGGTTCAGGCAGTCCGAAAGCGACAAAGGTCGGCAGTATCACTAAGGATCAATTGCGTGAGATCGCTGAATACAAGATGCCTGATCTCAACGCCAATGATGTCGAAGGCGCGATGAAGATCGTCGAAGGCACAGCACGTAACATGGGCATCACGATCCAGGATTAGTTAGGAGGGAAAGATAATGAAACACGGAAAGAATTATATGAACTCACTAGCTAAGATCGAAAAAGGTAAAGCTTATGCAGCTGGTGATGCAGTAAAATTAGTCAAAGAAACAAATACAGCTAAATTCGATGCGACTGTTGAAGTCTCATTCAAATTGAATGTTGACCCAAGACATGCTGATCAGCAGATCAGAGGTGCCATGGTATTGCCAAACGGTACCGGTAGATCACAAAGAGTCTTAGTCATCACACAGGGTGCTAAGGAAGAAGAGGCTAAAAATGCCGGTGCTGATCATGTCGGCGGTAAAGAGATCTTAGAAGAGATCAAAAAGGGTTGGTTCGATTTCGACGTTATCGTAGCTACACCGGATATGATGGGTGAATTGGGTAAATTAGGTAAGATCTTAGGTCCTAAAGGTCTTATGCCAAACCCAAAGACAGGTACTGTTACGATGAATGTTGCTCAGGCGATCGAAGAGATCAAAAAAGGTAAAGTTGAATACCGTGTCGATAAAGAAGGTAATATCAACTGTCTCATCGGTAAATGCTCATTCAGCGATGATGCTTTGGTCGAAAACTATAAAGCATTATACGGAGCTATCGCCAAAGCGAGACCGGCAGCAGTCAAAGGTACTTATATCCAGAACATCGTCATGTCAAGCACGATGGGTCCGGGTGTCAAAGTTGCCGCTGAACAATAGTCTTCAAAAGAGCCGCAAGGCTCTTTTTGCATGCCGTAAAGAAAGTTGAGTTTTATCAAAGTGGTTTGATAAGATCATATGCGTTATAATTTAGCGGTACAGGAAAGGATTTATACCATGATCAAAGATAATAAGATCTGCTTTGCCAAAGCGGGCAAAGACCTTGAAAGAGAAATCTATCTTTTGCCAGATAAGGCTAATCGTCATGGCTTTATCTGCGGTGCTACCGGTACCGGTAAGACGATCACTTTAAAAGTACTTGCGGAATCGTTTGCTAAACTTCAGGTTCCGGTCTTTCTGGCTGATGTCAAAGGGGACTTGTCGGGCATGATATGCGAAGGTACCGACAGTGAGGACATGATCGAAAGAAAGAGACGGTTTAAGATCGAAGACAGTTTTGCTTATGAGCGTTACTCTGTTAATTTCTTCGATATCTTCCAAAAAGGCGGCATACCTT
>CASEHR010000037.1 GCA_949287785.1 uncultured Bacillota bacterium
TGCTTATGAGCGTGACATCACACAGTATCCTTGTCAAGTGTTATTTCTCCCCTTTATACAAATCTTATTTTATCGGGATAAAAGAAAAGATGCAAGGTCAATCAGCACTATACTCAACGCCTGATACGACACCCTTGGAGAAATAGATGAGAATACAGGACATGATGATCGAGATAATGGCACTGACATAAGAATAAGCCAGTGGGTTAAAGATAAAGCCGAACAACAAGCCTAATAGAATACCGGGCAACAGACATAAGATAATAATGCCCATCTTGATAAACTGATTGGCGATTTCATTGGTATTGGCTTTCAATAATCTTGTACACCAGATATTGGCGGTGATAAAGATCATGCCATAGCCGAAAGTCTCAAACAGAGCAGCAATGTATTCCAAGACATCAGTACCAAAGATAATACCGACCGTATTCATTACCACAACCACCAGCAATACTTTCAGAATCGTCGGTCTTAAGATCGCTATGAGTTTTTTGATCGGACTGTCCGGTATCAGGTAGATATAGTGGTGTTTTAGTTCATCGGTATAGTTAGCGCTCAATGTGATCACGAACAAGACGATCGAAACATAGCGGCTATACCAGGCGAAGCCGTAATCACTGAAGAAGGCGATCGCAAAATACAGAATTATGAGCATCAATTCCTGTTTGGTGATAAAGGAATTGGTCTTGCGCATATCCAGCATCATTCGACTGCTGACGGCATCGGCGCCTTTATTGAATCTGGCTCCTTTGACCGATTTTACTTTGAGATTGAGATTCAGATTGGATCCGCTCTTTCTTTTCTGTTCGCGCATCTTTTCATACCATTCAGCATCATTCACGATGATCTCCGGATCGATCTCTTTAGTCGTTATCGTCATAAGGATCAATAAGCCATCGACCAGACCCAGGAATAAAGCACCCATCAGCGCTTTCAGGACATCCAACTCATGCATGCTGTTCAAGGCCATATACGCCCAACCGATGATCGGTGTATAGCTGAAATAATCACTGCCTATAAACATCAGGGATGTCGTTGTGATATCTCCGCTGAAATGCGTCAGAAGGTAAAAGACATATACGCTTACGATGATGAGCAGTACTGCACAAAAGATCGCGATCCTGATGACGTTTTTGTGTTTTGATGCCATAAAACGCAGGTAGACCATATCGATCAGGGCAAAGAAGCTGAAAAATAGCAATGCACTGACGATGATGAGCCAGATAAAATCCAATACGCTTACATCAAAAAAAACGCCAAAGAAACAGAAACAATATGCGATCGTCAGAAAAGCGAATAAGATCGTACTGGCTAAAGAACTGTTCAGGGCATAAGCCATGATCTTTTTGGAATCATATGGGCCGACCAGAAGAAAATTGGCATCAGTACTTGTAAACAGGGCTGTCCGTTTCTGAAAGAGAAAGATGACACCCATGAATAAGGCAAAGCCTAAATAGACGATGCTGAAGATGTTGTAAGGCAATTTATCTTCGATACTGCTGTATGCCGTCAACATGAAAAAGAATAATCCTACAAAGAAGATGATTCCTAAAACCGTCAGGATAGCTGTCGTCGGCTTTTTAAACAGACGTCTAATATAACCGCGTACTTTCAGCTTAGACAGATAGATCAAGCTCTTCATTTTCGATATCCCCACCTTCAGTGACTTCAAAGAAGATATCCTTTAAAGTCTTGTCTTCAAGCTCGTCTTTTATGACATGCGCTTTGATCTTACCTTTATCCATGATATAGGCTTCATCATAGTAGTTATCGATCATATCGATGATATGCGTACTGATTAAGATCGCACTTCCGTTATCCCTAAGATGCAGCAACAGTTTCAAGGTGTTCTCGATCGCCTTGGGATCAAGACCGATCATCGGTTCATCGACCATTAGCGATGATGGTCTGTACAACAAAGCCAGGATCATCGAGACCTTTTGTTTCATACCTTTGGACAATTCCTTGGCGATCGTATCCTTCTTTTCTTCAAGATCGAATAATTTCAACAGTTCATCAGCGAATTTCTCATCATTATAGTCATATGCCCGCATGATGAAATCGATGTGTTCCCTGACTGTCAGGTTATCGTAGAGGTTAGCTACTTCCGGTACATAGCCGAAATTTCGCTTGGCATCGACCGTCCTGTTGTCATAACCATCGATCAGGATCTCACCTTTGAATTTCAAAAGACCACAGATGCTTTTGATGGTCGTCGACTTGCCGGCACCGTTTGGACCTAGCAAAACGGTGATCTTGCCATTTTCCGCAGTAAACGATGCGTCTTCAACAGCGACAAAACCGCCGTAATCTTTGTGTAAATGTTTAACTTCTATCATATCTATCTCCTCGCATCAAGTATAAATTATTGACCATAATTGTCAAAAAAACTGCTACGATTTAACTTAAATATAACCTTGTCCTTTCGGATATTCAGATGATATGTGTTATGATGAAGAAGAGGAGAAAAACGCATAATGAAAGCATGGGAAAGATACCTGATAGAAGAGATCAAATATCTCAAAGAGATCTATAAGACACAAGGAGAAAAGATCATGGAAGCGGCAGACATCTTAGCCGATACGACAAAAAACGACGGTCTGATCCGCGTATTTGGCTGCGGCCATTCGCATTTAGTCGCTGATGATGTCTTTTACCGCAGTGCTACTTTAGGCAATGTGCAGGCGATATTAGAAGAGACGGCGACGGGCAACAGCGCTATCTTCAAATCGGGATCGGTCGAAAAACTTGAAGGATATGCTCAGATCGTAGTCGACTACCACAAGATCACCCCGCCTGATGCAGCGATCGTCATCTCCAATTCCGGCAATAATGCCATGGCGATCGACTTTGCTGTTGAATGTCGCAAAAGAGGTGTAAAAGTCATCGTCCTCACCAATGTCGAATACTCTAAGACCTTGAAACCAAGACACAGCAGCGGCAAACATCTGATGGATGAAGGTGATGTCGTGATCTCTAACTGTTCGGCGATCGGTGATGCCGCTATACAGATCGGCGATCTGCCGATGAAGGTCGGTTCAACATCTTCGATCCCTTTCATCTTCATCATCAACGCCATCCTGACACAGGCTGTTGAAAACCTGGTCCGGGACGGTTTTGAACCGGATGTCTTCTACAATGGTTCACTCAGGGTCAATGATCCGAAGATCGGCGAACATAATTTCCGTATCGTCGACAAATACTACTATCGGATGAAAAATCTGTAATGATCATTTACTAAAAGACTTAAAAGCGGGCTCGATCGATAATGATGAGCCCGCTTTACTTATGGTCTTTTTCGAAATTAACTTTAAGTTCCGATGTATGGACATTATTTGACCATCGCTTCAAACATCTCTTTGTAGCGATCGATCATCAGACCCGCTGTAGCATCGGTACCATCAAAACCATCGACCGCACTGATCTGAGAGTCAGCGATCTGACCATCGATCACCGTAAAGACATGCGGTGTCGCTACCTGTTTCTGACCATCGTATTCGTTGAGATAGTCATAGAGCAGTTCGACTATCTGGTCATAATGCGACGAAAATGCGCTCGCCGGGTCGTCGACGTTGATATAGTAGACATTAACGCCGACCTCTTTAGCTGCTTCATCGATCAGACTGATCAGTACATTGCATGCATAACAATTAGGATACCCTAAAAAGAAGATCCCTGATCCGCCATCGGAAACAAGATTCAAAAGATCGGTAGCCTTGACCTCCAGAAACACGTGATCATGGGCATCCATATTGTCATAAGCGCTCATATCGATGCTTGTAGCTCCTTCGATCTCGGTTATGATCGTCTCCGGGCGTTCTTCATTCTGCGTACAGCCGGATACTATCAGTAATAATAAACCAATCACCAGTAATAACTTTTTCATCTTCCTCTCCTAGATCTTTTCGATCTTGATCATATCGATGATCCTCTCGATATCCTCGCGGGTCGCCATACCCTCGGTAAAAGCAGTCGCTGTACCGGCGGCACAGGCATAAGTAAATGCTTCAAGGCTGTTAGCTCCTCTTTGTAAATTGAAGACATAAGCCGCTACCATCGCATCACCACAGCCGGTCGTCGATACGACTTCGCCATCTAAACCCCGATGACAGTAGACTGCTTCATCGGATACGAAATAAGCCCCGTCTTTACCAACGGATACCAGAACATTCATCGCTCCCTCATCGATGAGCTTTTTGGCTGCTTCTAAGATCGACGCTTCATCCGTAATGATATGACCGCAGATCTCTTCGAGCTCGGCAACATTCGGCTTGATGAGATATGGACGGCATTCCAGACAATCACGGATCAGATCTTCATTGGTATCCATGAAGATCTTGACACCACGTTTCGATAAGACATGGATGATATCCTTCATCTGCGCCCCGATCTCTTTTTGAACATTACCACTCAGGATAAAGATGTCACCATTATCGACCTTATCGAGTCGTTTAGCCAGTTTTTCAAACTCGCTGTCCTTGACAAGCGGGCCTTTGGCATTGAGTACAGTCTCGATACCGGTATTGAGTTTGATGTTGATCCTCGTATCGCCTTCAATAGAGACAAAGCGTGATTGAACATAGTGATAGATGCTCAGACGCTCCAAATAATACTCTTTGACAAAGCCTCCTAAAAATCCGGTAGCTACTGAAGGGATCATGAGGTTATTGAGTTCGATCGATACATTGACCCCCTTACCGCCGGTCATAAAATGATCATCGCTCAAACGGTTTACTTCTCCGATTCGCATGTTTTCATCGAGTTTGATATAGTAATCAAGACTCGGATTTGTCGTACACGTGTATATCATGTCTACCATTATACCATTGCCTTTCCTCAATGAGTATTCTAAAATTGTGGCATGAATGATCTTTCCTTAAAAATAGCTCAGAACAGTGAACTGATATACATCATGATCATCATCGCCATCATTTTCATCTTATTGAAGCTCTTATCTAAGATCAGGATGATAAAGAACAATTTCTTTATCATCTTTTTAACAGTCGCTTATGCTTTTCTGACCTTCTATGATCTCGGCACATTAAAACTGGCCACTTCGACATTTGATGCCGTAAAAAACGATCAGGAGATCATTCTCAGTGTCGATGGACCGTTTGATAAGATCTATGCGATATCCGGTATCGGTGACAACAATGTCAACAACGGTACCTATCAGATCTATTACCATGATATCGAGATCTATACGAGCACAGAAGTTGATGGCGAATATACC
>CASEHR010000038.1 GCA_949287785.1 uncultured Bacillota bacterium
CGGTGGTACCATCATCAGACAAAAAGATGATACGATCGATATCCAGGTTGAAGAGCACAAAAACAAGAAGATCCAGGATTATCTCGAGTTAGTAACTGTACAGCTCTTGACTATCTACGATCAATATCCCGAATACATAACTATCGAAAGGAGAATAGATTCATGAAATACTGTTTAGATATCCAATATTTTGCTTCGAAAAAGGGTGTAGGTTCAACTAAGAACGGTCGTGATTCACATTCAAAACGCCTTGGTGCGAAGAAGTCAGACGGTGAATTCGCGACTGCCGGTTCGATCTTATATCGCCAAAGAGGGACTAAGATCCATCCCGGACATAATGTTAAACGGGGTGGTGATGATACTTTGTTCTGCACGGTCGACGGTATCGTCAAGTTCGAGCGTGTCGGTAAGTCCGGTAAGCAAGTATCTGTTTATCCACAAGCTTAAAGCCCTCAAAAAAGGGCTTTTTTGTTAGGAGAAAGTTAATGCAATTTATCGATAAAGTAACCTTGAAGCTTAAAGCCGGTAACGGTGGTGATGGCTTAGTGGCTTTCAGAAGAGAAAAGTATGTTCCGCTTGGTGGGCCGTCAGGCGGCGATGGCGGAAAGGGCGGCAGTATCATTTTTGTCGGCGATGCAAACAAATCGACGCTTTTGGATCTGCGTTACACCAAAGAGATCCGGGCAAAGGATGGCGGTGCCGGCAAAAACAATAAGATGCATGGTGCCAGTGCCGATGATGTCTATGTCAAGGTGCCGCTGGGAACATTGATCCGCGATCTTGAAACGGGCGATGTGATCGGTGATATTACGGAACACAATGAAGAGATCGTCGTCTGTAATGGCGGCAAAGGCGGACTGGGCAATGTTCATTTTGCTTCCTCGATCAACAGTGCACCTGATTATGCCAAACTCGGTCAAAGTGGTGAAGCAAAAGAAGTTCTGGTCGAATTGAAGCTTTTAGCTGATGCCGGTCTTATCGGCTTCCCCAGTGTCGGCAAATCGACGATCTTGAGCGTCGTCTCCAGTGCTCGACCGGAGATTGCCGATTATCCGTTTACTACCCTGCGTCCGCAGCTCGGGATGGTCAAACTCAAAAACGGCGACAGTTTTGTGCTGGCTGATCTGCCCGGTCTTATCAAAGGGGCATCGCAGGGCAAGGGTCTTGGTCACACCTTTTTGAAACACATCGAAAGATGCCGTGTCTTAGTACATGTGATCGATATGAGCGGTGAATATCGGGATCCGATCGACGATTACAAGATCATCAATGAAGAACTTCTTGAATATCCCGGTCATCTGGATAACAGGCCGCAGATTGTCGTCGCCAATAAGATGGACATCGAGGGAGCTGAAGATCAGTTGGCCCGGTTTAAAGAGCATTATCCTGATGTCGAGGTATATCCGATCATTGCCTTTATGGGTGATCTTGATAAAGTCCTGTATCGGATCGATGAACTGATCAAAACAACACCGAAATTTGCTTTGTATGATAAAGAACGCTCTGATAAAGTGGTCTATAAGTATGAGGAAAAACCTGATTTTACGATCCATAACGAAGGTAATGGTGATTGGCGGATCGTGTCAGAGAGGATCGAACGGATGTTGATGCATGTCGATATGGATGACGAGATCAGCATCATCAAGTTTGGCCGGGCTTTGAAGAAGATGAATGTTGACAGTGTTTTGGAAAGCAAGGGCTGCAAACCAGGTGATCACGTTTATATCAATGATTACGGATTTATTTTCAAAGAGGAAGATCTATGAGTGAATCGATGAAAAACATGATCAAGCTATCCTTTGGCGAAGAAGTAGGCAATGCCGTCAGCCATGGTGTAGCTGCAGTTTTTTGTCTTTTCAGTCTGCCGTTCATCAGTGTCTATGCTTATATTACAGGCGGTATATTCAGAGTTATCGGGATCGCTGTCTATGGGGTATGCATGTTTCTGATGTTCGTCGGTTCTTGTATCTATCATGCAATGCCGTTTGGATCGCAACAGAAATATGTCATGCGTAAGCTCGATCACTCTTTCATCTACCTTGCGATCGCCGGCACTTACACGCCGGTATTGATATCTATCGTCGGAGGGACATTGGGTATCGTTTTGCTGGTGATCGAGTGGGTGTGCACGATCTTCGGGATCATCCTTACGTCGGTCAGCAAGAATTACCATAAGCGTCTTTCCCTGACTCTTTATCTGGTCATGGGGTGGATCGCGATCCTCATCTTGCCGACACTTATCAGCAATTCATCAATCGTTTTTTTGAGTCTGATCGTATTGGGTGGTCTTTTCTATACCATCGGAGTAGTTTTCTACAATCAAAAATGGCCTTATGCTCATTTTATATGGCATATATTTATCATCTTAGCCTCCCTGGCACATTTTATCGCGGTCGTATTCTTTATTTGATATAATAAACACGTGATTGGATTTATTAAAGGAAGAGTACATGCATTAGGCAGTGATCAGATCCTGGTCGATCATGACGGTATCGGTTTCCGGATCAATTTCAACCGGCCGGAACGGCTTAAGATCGATGAAGAAGTGACGATATACACATATCAGAATGTGCGTGAAGACGAGATCAGTCTTTTCGGTTTTCTGTCGCTTCGTGAATACGAGCTTTTCGTTAAGCTCATCACCGTCAAAGGATTAGGGCCCAAGATCGCATCTGGTATCCTTGCCAAAGCATCGGTTGATGATATATTGACCGCGATCGAGACGAATGATGTTGATTTTATGCGGCGGATGCCGGGGGTCGGGGCAAAGACTGCTTCGCAGATCATTCTGGATCTCAAGGGTAAGCTTGTGGAAAACAGTGTCAGCGCAGATAATGAAGAAATGACTGCTGCCAGAGATGCACTCAGGGCTTTAGGCTACAAGAGCAGTGAGTTCAGCAACATCCTCAAAGAAGTGGCTCGAACACAAAAGACTAGCGATGCGATGATCAAGGAAACACTGAAATTACTGGCAAAGAAGTAGGAGATTATGGAAGACAGAATCATGACAAGCAACAGCCTCAAGGATGATGACGATATCAGTCTTCGGCCAAGGCGTTTGGAAGAATATGTAGGTCAAAGTGCTTTAAAGGTCAATCTGAAAGTCTTTATCGAAGCAGCTAAAATGCGCGATGAGAGTCTGGATCACGTCTTGCTTTATGGACCACCGGGATTAGGCAAGACCACCTTAGCCTATATTTTAGCTAATGAATTAGGGAGTCACATCAAAACGACAAGTGGTCCATCGATCGAAAGAAGCGGTGATCTGGCTGCGATCCTTTCGACTTTGGAACCGGGTGATATCTTATTTATCGATGAGATCCACCGTTTGCCTAAGCAGGTGGAAGAGGTCTTGTATCCGGCTATGGAGGATTTTTGCCTTGATATTGTAGCAGGTAAGGATACCACTTCAAGGTCGATCCGCATCGATCTGCCGCCGTTTACGCTCGTAGGGGCGACGACGAGAGCCGGTGATATATCAGCACCGCTCAGAGATCGTTTTGGGATCACCAGCAAGCTTGAATACTACACCAATGATGAACTCGAAGATATACTGAAAAGGACGGCAAAAGTTTACGATACTGAAGCTGATCCGGCCGCGATCAAAGAGATCGCCAAACGATCAAGAGGAACACCACGGATCGCCAATCGTCTTTTCCGACGGGTACGCGATTTTGCGACTGTGCTCAATTCCGGTCTTATCGATCGGAAGATCGCCGATGAGGCTCTCGATCGGCTCAAGGTCGACAGCTTAGGGCTTGATAGTGTCGATATCCGCTATCTGAAAGGGATCATCGAACGATTTAAGGGTGGACCGGTAGGTGTCGAGGCAATCGCCAGTGCGATCGGCGAAGAGACGATGACTTTAGAAGATGTATATGAACCTTATCTGCTCCAGATCGGTTTCATCAATCGTACGCCGCGTGGCCGTATCGTCACCCAGAAAGCCTATGAACACCTCAATCTCCTTAAAGAACAATCGTTATTTTAAAGCGAGGATCACTCCTCGCTTTTTATATGGTCTTGATAGTATTTCTTGATCGCTGCGTATGTGCTTTCACTGAGATCGTGTTCACAAAGACACGCGTCATGATAGGCTGTATCTTCGTCAATTCCCAGAGCTATGAATATATGTGCCAGGGTCTCGTGACGGTCATATGTCCTTTGTGCTTCGCTGAGCCCTTTTTCAGTGAGGGTTATGATATTATCGGTAACAGCGACATAATCCTCTTCCTGAAGCTTTTTGATGGCTACTGAGACGGTAGAGCGGCGAAAACCGAGGTAATCACAGATATCGATCGCCCTTACACGATTGTTTTTTAATGACAGGATATGGATAGCTTCCAAATAGTTCTGAATTGTTTCCAATGTATTCATGTCCTAATTCTACTATAAAAAGAAAAAACCTTCCAGTTTCCCGGAAGGTGAGAAGTACTAGTCACGGACATTGTTTTCTTGCAATGTCAGATCGACATCGATGGTCTGATTGTTGCGGATGATCTTCAAGGTTATGGTATCACCGACTTGGCATGTATTCAGATAGGAACTGAGATCGGCATAAGATGATACCGTTACATCATCGATCCCGATGATCCGGTCATACATCTCAAGACCTGCCGCTTCTGCAGCTGATCCTGACTGGATCTCTGTTACATAGACACCCGCTTCAAAACCGTTCATCGATGTCGTCAGTTCGGTGATCGTCACACCCATGGTAGCCCGGTTACGGACATAGCCATTGGTCATCAGATCATCGACGATCGAGCTGACGGTATTGCTGGGGATGGCATAACCGAGACCTTCTACCGATGCCGATGCATTGATACTGCTCGAAGTCTTGGCGTTGACGATCCCGATCAGTTCGCCATTGATATCAAACAGACCGCCGCCGGAATTACCGCTGTTGATCTCGGCATTTGTCTGAAGCAGGCGCATAGGTTCATTTTCGATCGTAACGGTCTTATCGATCGCAGAAATGATTCCGTTTGTTACTGAGATACCATTGCCCAGTGGATTTCCGATCGCGATCGCATCATCACCGACCTGAACCTGGCTGCTGTCAGCGAAAGTCGCATAGGCAAGACCGCTGGCTTCGATCTTGATGACAGCGATGTCGCTTTTTGTATCGGAACCGACTAAAGTCGCTTCATATGCATCATCACCGACATAGACGGTAACTTGCTGGGCATCTTCAATGACATGCGTGTTGGTCACGATATATCCGTCTTCAGAGATAATGACACCTGAGCCGAGATTGGCCGATGTTTCAGTCTGAAAGAATCCCTGGACAGTTGATGTGGCTTCGATCCGGACCACTGTATCATAGGCTTTTTCAACCGCGGATTGGATGTCTGACGATTTGACGGTCGTCGTCCCATAACTGACACTGCCGCCGCTGGCACTGTTTTCGGTTACCGGATTCATCCTGCTGTAGATGTCATTACCGAAATAAACACCAATACCACTGCCTAACAGTGCAATCAGGAATATAATACATAAGTTTTTAAAACTGATCTTCATTTTTATCACCTCGTCTTTTATCTTAAAAAGGTTACTTTAAAATAAACTTAAAACTGACGCTATTGGGAATTGTTTTTATGGATGATCATGATAGCGCAATGCACTCCGTCAAGAGCGCTCGACATGATTCCGCCGGCATATCCCGCTCCCTCACCGATCGGATATAAGCCGCTGTGTGAGACACTTTGCATGTCTTCGTTTCTTTTGATCCTGAATGGTGAACTGGATCTTGTTTCCGGAGCGACCATGATCCCCTGATCGATAAAGCCGGGAATCTTCTTATCGAAATCGATCAGTGCCTCTTTGAAGGCTTTATTGAGGTGATCGGGGTAGAGATGGTTAAGATCATATGGATATGTCCCTAAAGCGTAAGAAGATTCAAAGATCAGCGGTGAGAGCTTGCCTGTGAGATAGTCTTTGATATTTTGCGATGGGGCTTTGTATGAGTTGCTTATTGCGTAAGCTTTTTTTTCAAGATCTCTGATATAGCGGTAACTGGCCATAAGGTCTTCGCCGGTGTCGTTATTGTCGATCTGGCACAAAATGGCACTGTTTGCGTAGATGTTGTCGCGTTTACTGTTGGACATACCGTTGGTACAGATCGTCTTTGGATCGCTGCTTGAAGGGATGACAAAGCCGCCGGGACACATGCAGAAACTATAAACGCCACGGCCTTCACTCTTATAACGCAGGAAATATTCCGCCCGCCGGCCGATATCATGACCATGGAATTGATTATGGTCGATCAGCGATTGCGGATGCTCGACCCTGAAACCGACGGACAGGTCCTTCCTTTGGACAAAGACATTTTTATCGATCAGCATCTTGAAAGAAGAAAAGGCACTGTGACCGATCGCTATGATGATATGATCACTTGTGTAGGTATTTTTATCACTTCTGACGCCAATTGCCTGGCCATCTTTAAAAAGGACTTCCTTTATTTCTTCTTCAAAGTGGAAGGCAGCACCGTTTTTGATCATATCTTCACGCATGTTGCGGATGATCTCGATGATCTTGTCGGAACCGATGTGCGGATGATTGTCGATGAGGATCTCTTTATCAGCACCGTAGCGGACGAAGGTTTCAGTGATGAATTCGATATACGGATCCCTGATCCGTGTCGTCAGCTTGGCATCACTAAAAGTACCGGCCCCTCCCTCACCAAACTGAACATTGCTGGAAGGGTCTAAGATGCCGTCACAAAAAAACCTGTCGACATCTTTTTTTCTTTGGTCGACATCCTTGCCTTTTTCAAAGATTATCGGTTGTGTACCGGCCAATAACAGGGTATAAGCTGCAAACAGACCGCTTGGTCCATCGCCGACAACGATCGGTCTGATCATCTTTTTTATCTTCGGAATGGGATCGAAGCGGACATAACGATGGACATTTTGTCCGTTGATATAGCGCTCTTCTTTATTTACTTTTACTTTTAGACGATAAATGTAGGTCACGTCGCGTCTGGCATCGATCGCCACCTTATCGATTTTATAATCGATCAGATCTTTCTCTTTGATGTGCAAAGTCTTGAGAAGGCGCGTTTTTATGACCTTTTCATCTTCATCTTTACGTCTTTTGATGCCGTCTACTAATATCATAGGACAATTATACTTTATCGGATGGCATTTTTGTTTGGAAAAAGGTCGATTTGACCTGATAGATGATTTATGGCATTATTTACCTATATGACGTCAACGAAATTCAAAAGAGTAACTTCGAGGTATGCGAAGAGTCAATTCATGACGATCGGCTTATCCTTGATCTTTTATGTCTTGGTTGTTTTATATATGCCTTATATGATCTATATGATCAATGAAAATGCCGGGGTCTTTTCGCTTGTGCCGATGTCTTCGACGCTGGTCGTCGGCCTTATCTATGTCACGGTATTGTTGGGTACACTGATTCCTTTTACGATCATGTCCAGATCATTCAAGATCAGGCTCCGGGACTATTGGCGGGCTACTGCTTTTAATCTTACGGACTTTTTCGTCTATTCGATCGTTTTTCTGGCATTGGGGACGGCGCTGGTCTTTGCAACTTCGATCATCAATATGTACATTCCGCTTGGAACCAATACCTATATCGGGACTTTATCAGTCTTGCCGGTCAGCGGTCCCAGCGTTATACTGTATGCTCTTCTTTATTGTTTCGCTTTACCGATCATCGAAGAGATATCTTTTCGCGGTATCTTGCTGAGAGCACTAGGTGCTTACGGTAATCGCTTTGCGATGACAGCCTGCGCTATCATCTATGCGCTGATGCAGGCGGATATGGCATCAATGATCCCGGCTTTTTTCATGGCGTTGTTTCTGATCAATCTGACTTTGCGTTATAAGAGTATCACACCGGCTATTGTCGTCCATATCATCTTCAATCTGTTTATGTACGGTTTTGAGTTTATTCCGGCGGAATACATATTGATCGCGACCGGGCTGATCTTTGTCGTTTATCTTCTGGCTATCTATTTTATCCTTACAAGGCGTTATATATACGTCAAGATAAATAAGGTCGACCGTAAGTATATCAACAGGTTGTTTTATACAAGGCCGACGATCATTATCGCCATCCTCATGAGCATACTCTATATGGTCATCAGCAGACTTGGGTAAAGCCCTTGTCTTTTTTTTGGCAATCATTAAAATATCAATGTATGATTAAAAACAGGTATAGAGTAGGTATCGATGTCGGATCGACGACGGTTAAAGTGGTTGTTGTCGATCAAGATGATACGTTGTTATTTGCGCGATATGAACGTCATTTTGCCGATATCCAGGGAACGCTGGCAAAGATCTTCAATGAGGTCAAAAACGAATTAGGTGATTGTATCGTTGCACCGATCATTACCGGTTCAGGTGGTTTGTCTCTGGCACAAGCGGCTGAGATCCCGTTCATTCAAGAAGTCGTTGCGGTTTCCAAAGCGGTCAAGATCTACGCGCCGAAGACCGATG
>CASEHR010000039.1 GCA_949287785.1 uncultured Bacillota bacterium
GAATTCTGAAACCAAAGGCGGGATGATCCTTCTTATCGCCTGCGGCAAGATGATCTTGCGCATGATCGTTGCTTCCGATAGATTGAGGGTGATTCCGGCTTCTCTTTGACCTTTGTCGACACCTTCGATAGCTGACCGTATGAGTTCGGCACAGTAAGCGCCAGAGTTTAAAGCCATCGCCAGGATACCGCAGATATAAATATTAACTCTTAAAGGTGTGTTGAAGATCAACTGATATAAAACCGGTATTCCCAGATAAAAGAACAGGATCTGTAATAACATCGGTGTTCCTCTGACGATTTCGATATAGATATTGGCGATGATGCGAAAGAACTTCTTTTTTGATAGTTTAAGGATCGCGATCATGGTCCCGATGATGATCCCACCCGCCACAGCTATCAAAGCTATAAACAGACTTATGAGCGCACCATAGGCCAGATATCCGATGTTTTCAATGGTCAGAATACTGGCGATATTCACTGACTTATTCCCCATTTGATGAGTAGTTTATCATATGCATCAGTTGCCATAAAGCTTGCTAGCTCTTCATTAATCTTGGCGATGAGCAGTTCATTGTCTGAGCTTGTAATGATCGAATAGCTGTCCTCGGCAATCGGATCGAGCATTGTGAAATCTGTATTATTGTTTACATAGTTTTGAGCAACAGGTGTATCAAGACATACGCCATCGTATGCACCGGTCCTGAGTGCTTCAACAAGCACAGCGGCATCTGTACCGGTTACGGTTTCGATACTTTCATAACCCGATATAAGATCGTAGCAGGTCGTACCAAGCTGAGCGGCAACGGTCTTGCCGGCGAAATCATCGACTGTTTCATAGTTGTCGTCTTTCAGGTATAAGATCGTCTGGCTTGAAGTGTAGTAAGGATCGGAAAAAGCGACTTGTTTTTGCGGATCATAGCTGAAGCCGGAGATTCCAAGATCGACCTGGCCGGTCTGGACGGCAGAGACGATCGTCGAGAATTCCATCGATTGCCACGAAATCTCCAGATCGAGGTTTTCAGCGATCGTTTCCATCACATCGATGTCAAAACCGACAATTTCTCCTGTACTCTCATCGATCGACTCGTATGGCGGATAATCAGGTGAGGTCGCCACGATCAAAGTGCCTTGCGTGATGAGTTCATCGGTGTATACAGCTGCTTCTTCATTGCTACTGCACGATGTGAGAATAATAAGTGTTAATAATAGTGCGACTAGTTTTTTCATAAATTCCTCCTTTAAAAAAGCCGTCTTCATTACTAAAGACGACTTTTGACCGCGGTACCACTTTAATTGTTCGCACGAGACGAACCTGCTCAAACCCTTAACGCGGGAAACGATATCACCTACTATATTTCAGCAATATACCTCCTAAGAGCGCTTCCTTCCATATCCTCTGCCCGCTTCCACCATCTCGGGCTCGCTTGTAAGTCTTTTGAAAGTACTTTTCTTATTCATCGATATGCGCAAATAATAATCGAACCGATTGTATCTGTCAACAACTTTTTTTACTTTTTAAATGAAAATATTTACATTTGAATGCTTATTTTTGCATTAATTTTCGTGATATATTAGAATTTACGAAAAGGAGGACAGATATGGATATCACTGAAATCAAAAAGAAGATCATAGAAAAAAATGCCGATGAGAAAGAGTTTGTTCAGGCGGTCGAAGAGGTAATCACGAGTATTGAGCCGGTATTACTTAAAAAGCCCGAATATCTCAAGGCGAATATCCTGGAGCGGATAACGGAGCCGGAAAGGGTGATCATTTTCAGGGTCCCTTGGGTCACAGATGATGGCGAAGTTGTCGTCAATCGTGGTTTCCGGGCCGAATTCAACAGTGCTATCGGACCGTATAAAGGCGGTTTGCGTTTTCATCCGACTGTCAATCTGAGTATTGTCAAGTTTCTCGGTTTTGAACAGATATTCAAAAATGCCTTGACCGGATTACCGATGGGTGGCGGAAAAGGCGGAAGCGATTTTGATCCTCATGGCAAAAGCGACGGTGAGATCATGCGTTTTTGCCAGAGCTTTATGAGCGAACTGTATCGTCATATCGGACCGTTCCGTGATGTTCCTGCCGGCGATATCGGTGTCGGAGCACGAGA
>CASEHR010000040.1 GCA_949287785.1 uncultured Bacillota bacterium
ATCGCCAGTTTCGGTTGTGATATTGCAGCTTTGTATACAGGTATGCTGTTTGGTAAACACAAACTCAATGAACGTGTTTCACCTAAAAAGACGATCGAAGGGGCGATTGGCGGATGGTTCTTTGGCGCTTTGTTGTCCGGTATTTTCGCTTTCTTCTTTTTAAGACAAGCTTTTTTTCCTTATTTTGTGATTATGTCGCTTGTATTACCGATCGTTTCTCAGATCGGTGACCTGTCATTCAGCCTTATCAAACGCAATTACAATGTCAAAGATTTTGGTTCACTGATCCCGGGTCATGGAGGAGTATTGGATCGTGTTGATTCACTTTTATTCTGTCTGATCTTTTGTGTTTCGATGGGTGAGATGTTTCTATGAAGAGGGCGATCTTGCTGGGAGCCAGCGGCTCGATCGGCAAACAGACGATCGATATTCTAAAGGGGCAGGATGATATTAAGCTCGTTGCCGTCTCGGTCTATCGTCATACCGATATTTTAGATGATCTTTTGAAAAATCATGGTATCAGATATGCATATGCCAAGGAAACGGCCGCATTGGCCGACCGTTATCCCGATGTCCGTTTTTATGATGGAGATGAAGGCATCTTACAGATGATGGATGATGTTGAATATGATCTTTTGATCAATGCTTTAGTCGGATATGCCGGATTTAAACCAACTTATAAAGCGGTCAGTGAAGGAAAAGATGTCGCTTTGGCCAATAAGGAGAGTCTGGTTGTCGGCGGTGATCTCATCAAAAAAGCGATGAGGGAAAGTGGCGCAAGGCTATATCCGATCGATTCGGAACACTCAGCAATCCATCAGGCGCTCAAAGGTTCAGGACACGATGAGATAAAAAGACTGATCATCACAGCCAGCGGTGGGGCATTTCGTGACAAAAGACGCTGTGAACTTGTCAAAGTGACAAAAGAAGATGCTCTGACACACCCGACATGGCAGATGGGAGCCAAGATCACGATCGATTCAGCAACGATGATGAACAAAGGCTTCGAAGTCATTGAAGCGCATCATCTTTTCGATGTCGACTTTGACAAGATCGATGTTGTCATCCATAAAGAAAGTATCGTCCATTCTTTGGTCGAATTTAATGATGGTTCGGTCTTAGCTCAGCTCAGTGAGCCGGATATGCGTCTGCCGATCAGTTATGCTTTATTTGATCGGCATCGGGCATTTGAAGGGTCAAAGACTCTGGATCTATTGAAAGGCCCCATGACCTTCTATGAATTGGATGATCATCGTTTCCCTCTGGTTTCGATCGCCAAAGCGGTCGCAAAGCTGGGAGGTAATCTGCCTGCTTATCTGAACGGTGCCAACGATACCGCGGTGTCCTTGTTTTTAAACGGAAAGATCGGGTTTTTGTCGATCGAAGAATTGATTATCAAAGTCATTAAGGAGGCTGAATATCATCGAGAACAATCAGTCGATGGGATCGACAGAGCATACCATCACGCATGTGAATTAGTCTATAGTTATATTGATGAAGATATTGGATAAAATAACCTCACCAGCTGATATTCGTAAGCTATCCATAACTGACCAAAAGATTCTGGCGCAGGAACTAAGAGAAGAATTATTAAAGGATGTGGCTAAGAAGGGAGGCCATCTGGCCTCCAATTTAGGCGTTGTCGAACTTACGATCGCCATTCATACTGTTTTTAATACGCCGATCGATAAAGTGATCTTTGATGTCGGCCATCAGACTTATGTGCATAAGATCCTGACCGGCAGAAGAGACAGAATGGACACACTGCGAGAACTTGACGGTATATCGGGTTTTCCCAAAAGAAGAGAATCGGAATACGATGTTTTTGATACAGGTCATAGTTCAACATCGATCTCCGCGGCTTTAGGCATGGCCAGAGCGCGTGATCTGGCTCATGAAAAGAATCGCATCGTAGCGGTGATCGGTGACGGCGCTTTGACGGCGGGTATGGCTTTTGAAGCCCTTGCTGATGCTGCCAGCAGCAATACCGATATCATCGTTATTCTGAATGATAATGAGATGAGTATCGAGAAGACTGATGGCGGGCTGGCTCAGGCGTTGTCCAAGGCACGTACTAAGCCTCTATACACCAATTCCAATCGTATTATTCGTACCATGGTTTTAAAGATACCGTTTGTCGGCAAATGGATCGTAAAGTTTGTCCGAAGGATCAAGAACACTTTGAAACAATTGTTCATACCTAATATGTTGTTTGAAGACATGGGCTTTACATACCTTGGACCCGTTGACGGGCATGATCTGGATAAGCTCGAATCGATGCTCTATCGGGCTCGTGATCTCAAAGGGCCGGTCTTGATCCATTGCTTGACGAAAAAAGGAAAAGGATATAAAAAGGCGGAGGATAATCCAGACCTTTATCATGGAGTATCGCCGTTTGATCCTGTAAAGGGTGTGGAAAAAAGTCAGAAAGATGACTATTCGAGCATCTTTGGTAAAAAGCTTGTTGAATTGGCAGCAAATAACGATAAGATCGTAGCGATCACTGCAGCTATGACATCGGGAACCGGTCTTACGCTTTTTAAAGAGCGATATCCCGAACGTTTTTTTGATGTTCAGATTGCAGAGCAGCATGCCCTCACAATGGCCAGCGGTTTAGCGATCGGAGGTATGATACCTGTAGTTGCTGTTTATTCATCGTTTATTCAAAGAGCGTATGACCAACTGATCCACGATATCGCTTTGCAAGGCACGCATGTCGTCATCTGCCTTGACAGAGCCGGGCTTGTCGGTAAAGATGGTGAAACACACAACGGTCTGTTTGACCTGGGATTTATCAGAGTCATTCCGGATGTCACGATCTTTGCGCCTAAAGATTATCAAGAGCTTGAAGATATGCTGACAGTCGCGACAGAAGATCTTGATGGGCCGATCGTCATCAGATACCCAAGAGGCGAAGAGGCGACGTGTTTTGAAAGTGCTGATCAGATAGCTCGTCTGAAGGCGAAAAAGGCGGAAATTATTCAAAGAGGCGGTGATATCGTTATTATTGCGATCGGCAAGATGGTGGCAAGGGCCAAGGATGTGGCTGATATATTGAAGTTGGAACATTCAATGGAGATAACTGTTGTCAATGTATCGTGCCTT